>JAQTWO010000099.1 GCA_028689245.1 Candidatus Altimarinota bacterium
TTTCCGGCAAAAACGGTATCACCCACTCGTGCATCGGTCAGGGATTTGAGCCCGGTTACCACGTACCCAATCTCCCCTTCATTGATGATTCCGACCGGGTTGTATTTCGGCGAGAAGCACCCGACCTCAAGCGCCTCGATCTTGGCTCCGGTATTCAGGAACTCGAGTTTATCCCCTTTTTTGATAGTTCCGGAGAAGAGCTTGGTATAGACCACAACCCCTTTATAGGTATCATACTGACTATCGAAGATGAGTGCTTTCGTCACGTCGGTGGTCGCAGACGGACTGTCGTGCGGAACGAGGTTCGCATCACGATCGAGTCGTTTCGGTTCCGGAACGTATTCCACCACCGCATCGAGCACGAGTTCGACATTTTCCCCAGTCTTCGCGGACACGGAGATGATATCGGACTTCTTGCACCCGAGGAGGGAGATAACTTCAGCGCTCACTCGTTCTACATCTGCGGACGGGAGGTCGATCTTGTTGAGAACCGGGATGATCGTCAGGTCATTTTCGAGCGCAAGATACACGTTCGAGAGTGTCTGTGCCTCGATCCCCTGAGTCGCATCCACGACGAGAATAGCACCTTCGACACTAGCAAGCGATCGCGAAACCTCGTACTGGAAGTCCACATGCCCCGGAGTATCGATCAGGTTCAGCTCCACGCCCTTCCATGACATCCGAACCGGCGTGAGCTTAATGGTAATCCCCCGCTCCTGTTCGATATCCATGGTGTCGAGAGTCTGCGCGTGCATATTGCGCTTCTCCATAGTTCCGGTGATCTCGAGCATACGGTCAGCGAGGGTCGATTTCCCGTGGTCGATATGAGCGATGATACAGAAATTGCGGATCTTTTGGGTCATAAAAATGTTTGTAATTATCAGATATTTGATTATAGTTTCTGGAACCCGCGTATAGTATGGAAAAGGATGGAAAAAGCAAGAATAGATAGTTAAAACTTAGCTTTTAGAATGTTGATTTAAACTTTTTATATAGAATCTGGAACAAGAAACTTCATTGATATAATCTGCTTGTTTATTTTGTCTATTAAGCCGTAAGTTTTAACTTCAGTAACTCTTTTATAGTGAAATAAGGAATATTCTGGAATGAGTGAAATCTGACATGCTTTCCTTAAAATGAAATTTTTGTAAGAGTATTTTGCAATAAGATCGCTATCCACTTCAAAATACATCTCATATGTTATAAGCCCAAGCACTCCTATTTTTAAAATTAATCATCATGCATATTATGAATCCTCTCAAATGTAGTTTGTGTGAATATGAAACTGATAACGAAGATATTCTTCAGGCAATGAGGTCGCATTTTTCCATTGCTCACGCCGATATTGAATATACGTCCGCTGAAAAACGAATGGGACCGACGCTTCAAGCTGAAGTAGAAAAACAGCTCTTAGAAGATTTAAAAAATTATAATATATACCAGGAATGACTTACAATCGATTGGTCCAACTATTGTCCAGAAGGACATTGTACTCGTTTTTTGGGTGGAGAACTAGAAAATTGGTCTTATATTGATATTATAGATAATAATGGCTCTTTCGTTGGAGAGGGGTGGATTGATTTTATCCATGATGGGGATGAAGATCCTTTGTGGGTATTTTGGTTGTATTTAAGTATCTGAGAAGGTGATAATGCGGTTCATGTAAAAAATGAGTGAGGTATCCCACTACATATTTGGGGAAAACTGTCAGAAAAAACTAAAAAGCTTTGTACAGCTTCGGGTCAGTGTGATTCGAAATGGCATGATGTCCCCCTAGCGAAAGAACTAGAAAAGTAGTTATTGTATATCATCTTCTCAAGATATTAGATAATAAATAATCATATGTATTATGACCGACTGTAGTTTCTGTAAAATAGCAAGATGAGAAGCCCTCGGATGGATAGTGTATGAAAATACCTCTGTTGTGGCATTATTCCCAAAAGATATGGAAGTCCGTGGACATACGTTAGTGATTCCAAAAGAGCACTATGCAGACCTGTACGATATACCGGAGGAGATATTGTCGGAACTTATTCGAGTCTCAAAGAAGCTCTCGCTTGCATATCGAGAGAAAATCGGTGCAACGGGTATGAATATACTGCACGCCAGTTGAACAGACGCTCAGCAATCGAAAAAACACTTTCATTTTCATCTCCTTCCGCGATTCAAGGACGACGGATTGGATACTTGGCCAAAGCTTCCGGAAATCCAAGTAGATAAAGATGTTTTATTTGCCCAACTAAAAGGAGAATAACTATGACTCAATACGTCGCACTTCTTCGCGGGATAAACGTTGGCGGGAACAATCGAGTCGAGATGTCGAGACTACGAGAGGTTTTCACATCTCTCGGATTTAAACATGTGACTACCTATATCAATTCAGGAAATATAATTTTCGAAGCGCTGGAAAATGACACGAGAAAGATGACCGAACGGATAGAAAAATCATTGACCGAAGCGTTCGGCTTCTCATTACGGGTTGTCTTGCGAGATGCGGAGAATATACGAATGTTATG
>JAQTWO010000054.1 GCA_028689245.1 Candidatus Altimarinota bacterium
TGCGAAGCGTTTTCTCGCACCGCTTCTGAATTTTAAAAAAATCACACTCCAGAATATGTTCGATTCATTCTGGGGCTCTACCATGGGATTCGCGAGTATTTTCCTCGTGACCAATGTCATGAAATCCATCGAAAAGGGCGATCGAGAAATGTTCCATACTTGGCTCATCGTTTTCGGGGTATATTCTCTCGTATACTGGAGCGTTCGAGTATGGCTTCGCAAGTGGGGATTCGTCACTTTTCGTCATCGACTCATGCATAAACTGTATGGAGATCACGCACGAAACCTTTTCCTATTCGAAAATAGTGCATTTGAACTTATAGGAACGGGGAAAGTTGCGAGTACCTATGACAAGGGGATAGCTCAATGGACAAAACTTCTCCATATCCTCGTCCGGAATACTACCCATATCACTATCTCGGGAATGGTGATGATGTATATCATCACGCTTGCCCAACCAAGTTTGTTGATTGGATTCATGATTCTTATTGTACTTGCTCTTACGTTGAATCGATATATTGCTCGTCTTAGTGCTCAGGCAAAAAGAAAAAGAATAGAACTTATTCGTGAAGCGGATCGTCATATCGTTCGCATGGCGATGTCCAAGTTCGAGATTCTTCAAAATGACAAGATAGAAGAGGAATCGCACAAGCTAGAAGCTTATATTAATCAGATGGAAACTCAAGCAGAGCCACTAGAGCGATATGCCCGACTCTCATTTGCCATGCCGGGAAGTGCCATCGACCTCCTGAAGATAAGTCTCTATTTCGTGATCGGTACGGGCATATTCATGAAAACACAGTCGGTTGCTATCCTTGTTGGAACGGTTGCTATGGTGGGTATGGTAGAGCGAAATCTTCAGTACCTGCTCGATACACTGGATCAGTTCCAGCAAGAATTCATATTTGTCCGAAAACTCTGGGAATTGTTCGATACCACACCGAGGATGACCGGATACCACGAGGGTGCTTTATTTATCCCAGGAAATGGATCTCTGGAACTGGAAAGCATTACCCATTCTTATTCCAGCGATGGTCCCGAAGTGCTCAAGGATTTTTCCCTGAAAATCGAGTGAGGCAAGAAGATAGCTATCGTCGGTCCATCGGGCGGAGGGAAATCGACACTCATCAAACTTCTATCCGGATATTTTCTCCCGACATCTGGACGTGTCCTCGTGGATGGGCAGGATATGTCCACAATCGCTCGCAAGACCTACTTTGCCAATATCGGGTACCTCACACAGGATCCCTCCGTATTCGACGGAACGATTCGCGAGAATCTCGTTTCTGCGGCAGGAAAAGAGTGTAGCGAAGAGGAGATCAGGAAGGTTCTTTCCCTCACTCACTGCGAATTCGTATGGGAACTCCCGGAAGGGCTCGAAACCGAGATCGGAGAGAGGGGAGTCAGACTCTCTGGATGACAGAAACAACGCCTCGCCATCGCGAAGATATTCCTAAAAGACCCTGAGATTATCTTCCTCGATGAACCGACCAGTGCCCTCGACAGTTTCTCCGAAGAGAAGATTTCCGAAGCATTCGACAATCTCTTCGCGGGACGAACGGTCATCATCGTCGCACACCGCCTCCAGACCGTCAAAGAAGCCGACGAGATCCTCGTCCTTGAGCATGGAGAGATCATCGAACGAGGCACACACTCCGAGCTCATCGCGAAGAATGGAACGTATTATGAGATGGTAGAGTTGCAGAGTGGGTTTTAGAGTTTATCAACAACCCTATCAAGAGACCGGTCTCAAAACTATATTGATTTACAAAAATTTCAATATTCATCGAGTTGTTTCAGTACGAGACCGGTCTCAATTTATATAACCAATAATCAAAATATTTATGAAAAACCCCTACATCAACCTGCTTATGAAGAGCTGGTACTTTGCTCGGGAAAAGAGAAAGTCTTTTATTTTTACTATTTGTCTTTTTGTTATTTCTAATGCGTTTATCCTTGCTCAACCTTTCATGTTTGGACAGATATTGAATGTTATTCAGAAATGAGGTCCGAATCTGTGGCATGATTTTGTATTTTATTTAGCTATTTATAGCATTATTCCATTTATCTTCTGGATATTTCATGGACTTGGGCGTGTTATTGAACGAACTGCTGCTTTTTACGTAGGAAAGAATTTTAAAGAGTATATATTTTCCGTAGTTACCGAACTCCCATTTTCCTGGCATTCTGATAACCACTCTGGCGAAACTATCAATAAGGTCAATAAAGCAACCAATGCATTGGAGCGATTCAGCGGGCGTAATTATATATACACCGAAACGATCGTACGATTTACAGGATCTCTTGGAGGGATTGCTCTTGTTTCCTGATATTCAAGTATTTTTGCAATAATAACAGGAGTTGCTATAATCGGACTTATTCGTTTTTTTGACAAAAAGCTCATTAAACAATATAAGGAAATATTTACTCGAGAACATAAGGTTGCAGCACTGCTTCATGATTATATATCCAATATTCGAACGGTTATTACGCTTCATTTTGAATTGCTTGCAAAACAGGAACTCATTATAAAAATACTCGATATTTTCCCTATAAAAAAGAAAAATTTCATACTGAATGAGTTTAAATGGTTTTCCATGAGTATGCTTATAAATATGTTAGGATTTTTAGCTATTTTTTCGTATGGCCACACTTCTTATGGTGCCACAGGAGCCATACTAGCAGGAAATCTTGTTATGCTTTTTCAATATCTGAAAGAGTTTAATGGGGCATTTTATAATTTTGCAGGAAATTATGAGGAGATAGTACAAATGAATGCTGAACTCCAAACTATTGATTCGATCACAGAAGAACACGCGAAGCTTTCGAAAAAACAAGATCTTTTAAAAACCGAATCCTGGAAAACTATTCACCTCCAGAACTGGAACTTTTCCTATGGCTCTCCTGAGCAACATTACACGCTCAAGAATATTGATTTGGAATTGAATAGATGAGCAAAAATTGCCCTCATAGGGGAGAGTGGAAGCGGGAAAAGTACCATGTCGTCACTCCTGAAAGGCCTCTATGTCGCAGATAGCGGAGTACTTACAATCGACGGAAAAGAAATCGAGCAATTGGACGCTCTCTCAAAAATCACCACCCTTATCCCGCAGGATCCCGAGATATTTGAAAACACTCTTGAATACAATGTGACTTTCGGAATCGAGACTTCACCAGAGCATATAACCAATGCTGTCAGATTGGCACGATTTGATTCTGTATTACAACGACTACCCCATGGACTCGAAACCAACATCAAGGAAAAATGAGTAAATCTCTCTTGAGGAGAGAAACAGCGTCTTGCTCTCGCACGGGGACTCTTCATGGCACGGGAACGAGATATCATCATCATGGATGAGCCAACCAGTAGTGTGGATCCCGTCAACGAGATCGCCATTTACAAGAATATATTTGAGGAATACCCGAATAAATGTATCATCTCGGCTATTCATAAACTCCATCTTTTGCCGATGTTCGATATGATTTATTTCTTTGATCATGGAGAAATCATTGAATCTGGATCATTTGATTCGCTTGTAGCAAGAAATGGAAGATTCACAGAGCTTTGGAGGCAATATACAGAAAGTTCAAAAGAGAGTTTTACTATCTAATATATTCATGACTATGAAATTTATTTTAATTTTTGGTCCCCAAGCTGTCGGAAAAATGACAGTATGACACGAACTAGAGAAGATTACTGGTTTAAAACTTTTTCACAATCACATGACTATCGAGTTGGTTGTTCCATTTCTTGGGTATGGACCCAGATATCCTATTGGTACAAAATTGGTCCATCTTTTCCGTAAAAAAATATTTGAAGAGTTTGCCAAAAGTAACCAAGAAGGACTTATATTTACATATGTTTGGGCTTTAAATGAAAAAACTGACTGGAACTATGTTCGAAAAATTTGTAATATTTTCAGATACCAATGATGAGAGATTTTCTTTGTGGAGCTCGAAGCTGATATGGAAGAAAGAATTGAGAGAAATAAGAGTCCTAAAAGATTAAGTCATAAGCCTACAAAAAGAAATATCGAAAGATCCGAAAAAGATCTAATAGATTCTATGCAGGAATATCGATTAAATTCAAAAGATGGAGAAATTAAAGAAAAAAACTATATGAGAATCAACAATACAAACTTGACTCCAGAGGATGTGGCAAAACAGATAAAAGATAACTTTCAATTATAGATAATGTTTCTAATAATTTTAGAAAAAATCACTTAAATCTTCATATTTATGAAAAAAATAATCGCAATTGGTTGAGGAGAAATCGGTCGACCAGAAATGGTCAGGTCATCGAGAAAATGATTGAGCAAGTTTCTGAATTTCGAGATATAAAGGAATTATTTATAAAATAATCTATCACTAATTATGGAACTCATCTTACGTGAATTACAATTGGATGATCTGAATGATTATCTCAAATACACTCATCCATCCCGTGAATACAGGAAATACAATGGCCCCTATTTCAAGCAGGAAACCGAAGAGGAATTAGGGGAATTGATCGAGCGGTATCGAGAGAAATTGAATCAAGGAGAACATAATGTTCTCCGAAACAAGAAACTTATCGTAAACAAAGCGACCGATGAGATAATCGGCGAAGTGAACTGGTACTGGAAATCGGAAGAAACTCTTTGGATGGAGCTTGGTATAGTTATTTTTAATGAAAAATATTGGGGACAATGAATCGGCTATATAGCTCTCAAAATGTGGATTTCCGAGAAATTCAAAGAAGATCCACGTCTCGTGAGACTGGGGCTTACAACCTGGTCGGGAAATATCGGCATGATGAAATTGTCCGAGAAACTCGGATTCAAGAAAGAGGCAGTGTACCGAAAAGCACGAATCGTGAACGGTGAATATTTCGATTCTGTCAGTTATGGTATTTTAAGAGAAGAGTGGGAACAAATTTAACTTATAACTTTTCTACATATGAACTACCCCTATTTAAAAAATCCAGAAATGGATATAGAAACTGTTGTCATCGAGACTCCTCGTTGTACGATTGAGCCATTTCGAATTGAATGAATTGATTTCACAGACTTAACTGGGGCATTTTGTGGAGCAAATGAACATCTGTACATAAGTCCTTATCTCCCAACAGTCGAGCAAGAGTATGAATACATGCATTCTGTGATTGAAAATCGAAAAAGTGGAAAAGCATTCGAGTGCTTTATCTTCGATAAAGTTACATGAACTCTCATGGGTTCTGTAGGGATAAGTGATCTCGATACCGAGGAACCGAATCTCGGACTCTGGATTCGGAAAGAGTATCACCGAAAATGATATGGAACCGAAGTATATGCAGCCATGCTCGATTGGGCGAGAAAAGAAACGAATTTTTCGTTCTTTAAACACGCCGTGGATCCCGAAAATACCGCCAGCATAAAACTCGCCGAGAAGTTTCATGGGAAACTCCAAGAAGTCATGACAGAGCGAGGACATTTGAAGTATTATATTTATCTGAAATAATTTTTGTTAAATCGCATTTCTGAGTAGTATCTATGCACTGTGAACATGGTATATTCAATAACCACAAACATCATGCATTTTCTTGTTGACACATATTTGAAACGATATAAGGAACTTACTCCTCATCTGAATGGAGAAATAGAGGTTTTTAAATATGCCTCCAAGGATCAAGACTTTCAATATCTGACCGAATCTTCATCGGTATTTTCTGCCAACATCGAGGGAAACTCACTCGATCTCAATTCGTTTATGAACTTCCGTGCGAGCATGAACCGAACCAAAGATGTAGAAGAGATTGAGGATCTCATAGAGGCATATCAATTCGCTCAGTCAAACAGACTTACAGAAGTGCATCTTCTGGAGACTCACAGGCTTTGTTCTCGATCTCTCTTGGATATATCGTTTGCCTGAGTATATAGAAATACGAGAGTAGGAGTTTTCGGAAAAGAAGGGCTTATCTATCTCGCAATCGAACCAGAATATGTCGTTCAGGCTATGCGAGAACTATTTGAAGATATCGAGCGATTGTTAGAAGCTCAGCTCGGAGTTGAGGAAGTTTTTTATTACGCTTCCTTTATTCATCTGAAATTTGTTCACATTCACCCTTTTGCGGACGGAAATGGTCGATGTGCGAGATTGCTTGAGAAATGGTTTCTCTCAGAAAAGCTCGGATCTGATTTCTGGAAGCTTTCCTCGGAATCGTACTACAAAGAACATCGACATACTTATTATGGAAATATCAATCTGGGAGTAAACTACTATGAACTTGATTACGCAAAATGTATCCCCTTTCTTTTGATGCTTCCTGAGTGCGTGAAGAGAGATTCTCTACCAAAAATGGTAGCCTAAATGAAGAATGGAAGATTCTGAAACAAGTTCAGAATGACGTATTTTAATAACCCACCACAACTATGATAATCCCACAGAAACTCAAAGCTGGAGATGAAATCCGAGTTATCGCTCCGGCACGAAGCCTTTCTCTCGTCGGAGAAACCAATATGAAACTCGCACAGGCTCGTCTCGAGTCCGAAGGCTTCCGTGTGACCTATGGAAAACATGTCTGGGAGATGGATGAATTTCAATCATCTAGCATCGAATCGAGAATCTCCGATCTGCACGATGCTTTTCGTGATCCGAATGTAAAAGCGATGTTTACGGTCGTTGGAGGATTCAATACGAATCAGCTCCTCGATCATCTCGATTATGACCTGATCCGAGCGAATCCGAAGATCCTCTGCGGGTTTTCGGACATAACCGCACTTGCGAATGCGATCACCACAAAAACAGGACTTGTGACCTATTCTGGACCGCATTTCTCGACTTGGGCTATGCAGAAAGAATTCGATTTCAATCTGGAGTATTTCAGGAAGTGTCTTGTGGAAAGTGCTCCATTTGCTATCGAACATTCGAAATCCTGGAGCGATGACGCTTGGTTTATGGATCAGGAAAATAGGGAAGTGGTGCAGGATTCAGAATACTGGGTCATCCACGAAGGAAAGGCAGAAGGAAGAATTGTCGGAGGGAATCTCTGTACTTTCTGACTTCTCCAGTGAACCAAATATATGCCATCACTCAAAGATTCGATCTTATTTATCGAAGATGATGAGATTGTGGGAAATTGGACGAAACAAGAGATTGATCGAAATCTCCAATCACTCATCCATCAGTCAGACTTCCCTGGAGTTCGGGCAATTCTCATTGGACGATTCCAGAAAGATTCCAATATAACCCGAGAAATCATCACGAAAATAATCGAAACCAAACGAGAATTGACGGATTTACCGATTGTCGCAAATGTGGATTTCGGACACACGAATCCACTCATCACGTTCCCGATAGGAGGAAGTGCAAAAATACAGACAAATGAAAATGGGGCACTCATCATTATCACTGAACACTAATATGTTGTTAGATTACCGGTTCATGATTTCTAATATTTTCTCTCAATATTTATCAGCACGCCTAATTTCTCGGACGTACTTTACAAATTTCCACTTGATTAAAAATTCATAATTACTCAAGAATAGTATATGTCGACGTTATTGAGTAAAAAAAACAATTTCATCTCTTTCGTCTCTGTTCATTAACATTCTCAAATATACCTTTGACTTCAAGAGAGTCTTGGATATACTTCGAGCAGTTTTGAAATGTTCACATAACTTACATTATGTTAAGTATATAAGATATATTATTTCTATCCCCTCTTTTTATGAATATGAATTTTGTTCGCGTTATCGATGAATTCCTTATCTACATAAGAATACACAAGAATCTCAGCCCAAGAACCGCCGAACAATACGAACGACATCTTGTGAAATTTCTATGGTATCTGGTTCCGGAGATTTCTGAGTTTGAGTGAAAACCCATAGATCATGAGCTTGTTTTTCTCAAATCACCGGAAGACTCCGTAAAACGCACAGAAAAAACCAAACAAAAACGTTTTCTCCTTGATAACTGTCGTCTTGAAGTTGAAAACGTTAAAATAAGTGATTTAAATGAGTTTCGGCTTCACCTAGCGGAAAAGTGACTATCAGTGAAGACAGCGAATGCCTACATGATCACATTTCGGGCTTTTTTGAAGTTTTGTCGAAAACAATGATACGAATCCATTGATCCTGTTTCAGTAGATCTCATCAAACAGAAAGATCGCGAAGTAACATTCCTCGATACTGCCGAGATTGTCAGGATTTTTAGTCAAATCGATACGAGCACGATTCAATGAAAACGGGATGCGGCAATCATCGAATGTATTTATTCCACCGGTTTGCGTATCTCAGAACTTACGGCGCTGGATAAGACCGCGATTAATCTCGAAACGCGTGAGTTCAGTGTTCGAGGAAAATGAAGCAAAATCCGAACTGTGTACTTGACTGAGTTAGCTGTTGAGAAAATACAAGCCTATTTAGAGGCTCGAAAAGCGAGACTTGGTGAAAAAGACACGTTCACTCCCCTTTTCATCCGTCATAATTTCGATAAATATAATATCAATTCGAAATCATTACAATGAGATGATATTATAAAAAAGCCACTGACAAGCGAGAAGGTGCGACTCACGCGATTTTTTATTACCAATAAGATCAAAGAATACGCACTTCAAGCGAATATCATAAAGGAGGTCTCGGCCCATACTCTCCGCCACAGTTTCGCCACTACCCTTCTCACAAATGGTGCCGATATACGCTCTATTCAGGAACTTCTTGGACATGCATCGATTACGACTACCCAAGTATATACTCATGTAACAAATCCCAAACTCAGGGAGGTTCATGAGAAATTTCATAGATAGAATATATACGTGAATGATTCTCGAAATTTCCGTATATTTCGAAGGTATTGAGAAGATAATACGATATTTATGATAAAATCTTTTTGCTTTTTCTCATTTATCCATATACTTCCCGCAACTTTTTAGGATAAGCTGGCACGTCCAGTTCCTTTTTTGGTATGAAATCTTATTTATTTTATTTTTCATTTTTATGCAATACCGCAATATAGCGATCATCGCCCACGTAGATCATGGGAAGACGACTCTCGTAGACGCCCTTCTCCAACAGGGTGGAGCCTTCAGTAGTCACGAAAAAGTAGATGTTTGTGTCATGGATTCGAACGATCAGGAGCGAGAACGTGGGATTACCATCTACGCCAAGAATACAGCGATCGAATACAAGGGGACAAAGATCAATATCGTCGATACCCCGGGGCATGCCGATTTCGGTTCCGAAGTAGAGCGTGTACTTCGAATGGTAGACAGTGTTCTCCTTGTTGTTGACGCCTACGAAGGTCCAATGCCTCAGACGAAGTTTGTTCTGAAGAAAGCACTTGAACACGGTCTGAAACCAATCGTTGTCATCAACAAGATCGACAAACCGACGGCTCAACCGGCTGCGGTTATCGATATGCTTTTCGATCTCTTCGTACAACTCGGAGCGACCGATGAACAGCTTGATTTCAATATCGTCTACGCGATTGCTCGTGAAGGTATCGCTATCCTCGATATGGCTGATGAGCGAAAGAATATCACTCCCCTTTTCGATATGGTTATCGACAAGGTTCCTGCGGCACCAAATGATACGGAAAAACCTTTCAAGATGCAGATCGCGAATCTCGCGTACGATAATTACCTCGGACGTATGGGTATCGGACGTGTGTACGAAGGAAAGGCGAAAGTAGGACAAACCGTAACAGTTATCGGAAACGATGGCGTACGACGAACCGGGAAGATTTCCAAGGTTTTCACGACGCTTGGTCTCCGAAAAGTAGAAGTTGCGGAAGCGGAAGCAGGAGATATCATCACGCTTGCCGGTATTCCTGACATCTACGTTGGAGAAACTATTTCTTCCGTTCCGGATGCTGAGCCTATGGCACCGATTACCATCGATGAACCGACCCTGAAGATGGAATTCATGGTAAATAGTTCTC
>JAQTWO010000055.1 GCA_028689245.1 Candidatus Altimarinota bacterium
ATATCCTTTGTTGTTTGGCTCCAATGCTCGAAAGGGTCGTTTCTACGATATCGATCTTTTCAAGTACCTTCGGGTCATGTGCATCGATGACATGAAGGAGGATATCCGCTTCGATGGAATCCTCAAGTGTGGAAGAGAAAGCCCGTATGAGTTCCGGTGGTAAATCCCGTATGAATCCGATGGTATCGTTTATGAGAATTTCTTTCCCGTAGGCATATCCCTGATATCCCGCTTCGACTCCGCCCGATTTCGTATTCACGGGGTTTTTCCCCTCAATCAATGGGGATTTATGACTTGCTTCTTGCTCAAGAAGCAACGATGATGTCCCCTCTCGGATGAAGGGGGTTGCTTCATCTCCTTCTGGGAGAGGATTGATATGAGGTTGAGAAGGTGCCAACCACATCTTCCCAACACTGGTCCCGAGGGTAGCAAAGAGCTTGTCTTCGGCAAGAACTCCTTTATGAGTCAGGGTGTTCATAAGTGTGGATTTCCCGGCATTGGTATATCCGACAATTCCGACCGTCTGGAAGTCTTTTCGCTTACGGGACTTGCGGTGCTCGCTCCGGGTTTTTGCGTACTTTTCAAGTTTCTCAATAATCCTGAGTTCATGGTCACGGAGGTGACGTTTCATAATCTCAGTATTGGTTTCCCCGAGTCCGCGCATCGCCCCAGATCCTCATCAACCCTGACGGGAAAGCTCCATTCCCATCCCGAAAATCCGCGGTCCCATGTGGCGGATGGAGGCGAGCTCGATCTGGAGTTTCGCCTCTGGCGAATGTGCATGCTGATCGAATATCTTGAGTATGAGATCGATTCGGTCCCAGGCCTGAATCTTGGATTTTCGTTCCCGGAGAATCTCGTTGATATGATAAATCTGTGCCGGCTTCAGGATATTTCCGATAATAATCCGCTCAGCTCCGAGCTCTTCTCCAGACGCAATCATCTCCTCAAGTTTCCCAGTCCCGACGTACGTATTGTAATCGGGAGTATCCCGTTTCTGGATACGCTTCACAACGACCGTGTCACCATACGTGGATACGAGGCTTTCCAGTTCGTTCATACGGGATTCGAGATCTTCGCTTTTTGTTTCCCTTGGTGCGATGTCGACGATAATGGTTTTCATATTTGACGATGTTTATTGTAAATACTGTGGATTATCTTGGGCAGATGCTTTTATTCCGCATAAGAATATTTGGTTTTGTCCATTCAAAATGGTATGCAATCGGACAGGAAAGTAAAGCGAAAATTATTTTTACCCAATACTCCATTTGCAATCTTTCCGCTTCTCCCTATAATCCGGCTCATTCCTAATTTGTTTATTTGCTCCAATGAAACTCAACCCTTATTTCCTGAGTCAAGCGTTTCTCTCGAAGCTCCCTGTTATCTTTCTGTGCATTATTTTCTCCGTACCGATCGTGCTCCTGAGTATCAACCGTCAGGTAGGGATACTTTTCATCGCTTTTTACATCTCCTACTGGACAGTAAAAGTATTTGAATCGTATTACTATATCCTCACGTCGTACATCACCCTTCTGCGTACCAATAAAAAGGATTATTCCGATTATCCCGTCATCACGGGCGAAGCCAAACATCTGAAACATATCGTCATCGTCCCAGTGTATTCGGAACCCTATGATGTCATCGCCGAAAATATCGAATCCATCATCGCGAACGATTATCCGTACAAGGAAAATATCATCGTGCTTCTTGCAACGGAAGAGCGTGGTCCCGGTGCGATGGAAAATGCGGAGAAGATCGTCGCCGATTTCTCGGGAATCTCACCGATTCAGGTTGTCAATGTCGTCCATCCTGCGGGTATCCCTGGCGAAGGGAAAGTGAAGGGATCAAATATCACCTACGCGATTAAGCGATATATGGAAATGACAGAGCTCGACGATCATATGACGTTCGTTTCTACTATCGATACGGATACGCTCGTCGAGACGAATTTTTTCCTCATCGCGAGCTATACGTTCCTTTCTACGGAACACAATCAGAATGCCATCTATCAGTATACGCCCGTTTATGCCAACAATTGGCATAAAGGAACATTTTTTGCTCGGCTTATCGCCATGGGAACAACCTTTTGGCAACTTTCCGAATCACAGAATCCTGAGTTTTACAGAAATTTCGCGGTATATGGACAATCCCTCTATTGTCTGAAAAAGTCGGACTTCTGGTCTTTGACGAGTATTGTCGAAGATGGTTTCCAGTACTGGCGAAGCTACTTCGCATTTGACGGGATGTTCCGAATCGTGAATGTACCCGCCGTTTGCAAGATGGATATCGTAGAAGAAGAATCATTTCTCAAAACCGTTCGTTCTCAATACAAACAACTCAGACGTTGGTCATGGGGATGTACCGACATCGAGTTCGTGATCCCTCAGTTTGCGACTAATTCGAATATCCCACTCTACGAGAAATTCAAGAAAACCATCTATCTCATTTTCAATCACCTGTTTTGGGCAGGAGGGGCTTTCATGCTCTTTTTTATCGGATACACTCCGGTCATCCTTTCCTCGGTTCACGAATCCATTATCAGCCTGACAATCCCTCTCATAACATCATTTATGTTCACGTGGATCTTCGCGACTATCGTCTTTCCGAGCATCGTCTCTATATTCATCATGAAGAAATATACCCACTTCAGGAAACGGGATTATCTCTTCAATATACTCCAATGGGCGCTTATCCCGATCCTTACGCTCACGCTTTTCTCGCTCCCCGCAATAGAAAGCCAGTTCCGCCTCTTCTTCGGCAAACGACTCGGAACTTTCGAAACCACCCAAAAGATGAAGAGAAAGTAGAGAATAGGAACCCGTGGTCAGAGAATGAATACTTATCTGGCAACACCCCTCTCTATTCCCTGTCAGCTAATCCCTAACCACTCTATATGATCCCCTCCTACAAAGAAGAAATCCGCATCCGCAAGAACAAAGACCGTGTTTTTTGGTTCGTTGTTGCGGTCATGACCGTATTTTTGTATTTCTTTTTCCAGGGATATTATCCGAATTATGAACGTTTTTTCAGTAAGACCGATACCTCAAAACAGGCATTTCTCAAACCTTTCGGAATCATAGATATCCATGTCTTCCCATCTCCTGACAGCATATGGATCAATAACGAGTATTATAACAACAACTCCAAAACTATTTTCGACCTCGGACCGTATTCGGTTTCCATCCAGAAAAAAGGCTATCTATCCGTGAATTTCCTCTTGGACATCAATCGCAAAAACCCATTCTATACGAATGTGGTAAACCTTTTTGCACTTCCGAAATATTCATCGCTTCCGGTACATTTCGATCAAATATTCCCCTATGGCGATCTCTCTTTGATCCACACCACGGGCACAGGAGGATTTCTCCTGGTCGATACGAATTTTGACAGTATCCAAAAGATACAAACCACGTATTCTTTTGTGGGGTGAACATACTTTACGGACGGGAAGAATATATTTACGTACTCACGAGATACCGGTAAGTTCCTGAATGCGATCGATGCGAAAACGGGACTTCCTCTGCAGTGCGACAATGTTTCATACTATGGCGAGAAGCTTTTCTGCCATGATACTCTGCACTTCATAGGACCCAAAACTTCTGACATCTCAGAAAATATCATCGCGATCAACGAGCGTGTGATCATGACTTCAAAGTACATCTACAACCAAGATACCTCAAATACAAACTGGAAGTATTTCGAATATCAGACCGGCACCCTTTCGTTGCCGAATGCGGTAGTGCATATCGGGAAGCTTCCCTACGCCCTGGAAGATTGAATACTCAGCCCTCTCGATACGACAAACGCACCACTGAGTGTGCCATCTCAAAGAAACTGGGGAATGGACTCTATAGATTACGCACAAGAATTCGATGGAGAAGCTGTCATCCTCGGGAAAAATCTCGGAAAAGTCCAGTTTCAGATACTGGATGGGGAAAAGAAACATGTGGGGGTATTTGATTTCACGGATACCAAGAATGTGAATATCTATAAAGTGAACGGTGCATACGTCTTTACGACCCCGAAAGCCGCGTATATATCGTACAAAGGAGCGAAGGAAATCATAAAAATCCTCGACGACGTCGATGTCATCCGTATGATGGATGCGAAAATATTCTTCAACAAGGACGGCAAGAGCTCTGTGATCGATCTCTTGAGAAAAGAAACAAAATAAAACCGATCGTGACCGGTATGCTCCGAAACTCCCCTCGAATGTATTCTTTCGGGGGTTTTTATGTTGAATAAACATTTGTTCGAGGCTTGGGAGCGCTCCATGCGAATGTCGGTCAATCTGTTTCGGATATAAAAAATCTGACGGAAAAATCCTCTTACAGATGCCGTTTCCAGACTTTTTTAAAAAATCTTTTGAAAATTCATATATTCTTCACTTTTGTTTGTATAATGACCTGTACTATTCCTAATATCTTTCTTATGATCTACTCTTTTTTTTGAAGGACTTTCCCTATAATCGTGCTATCGATGGTCTTTTTTATACCGATCAGCACCACGGATGTATTTGCTGGAGACAATGGAAATATAAGTGCCGGATACTTTCATACTTGTGGTATTAAAACCGATGGAACTGCTGCATGTTGGGGACGAAATGATGATAAGCAATCCACTCCTAAGACCGAAATATTTACTCAGATCGGATGAGGATTTCATCATACTTGTGGTATCAAAACCGATGGTATAGTTACGTGTTGGGGACGAAACGCAGACCTCCAATCCATACCGCCCGTCGGAGTAGCCTTTGTACAAATAGGTGCTGGGCTCTACCATACTTGTGGTATCAAAACCGATGGTATAGTTACGTGTTGGGGAAAAAATGATGTTGGACAATCCAGTCCGCCAGTTGGGATTTTCACACAAATCTGAGCAGGAATTGATTTTACGTGTGGACTCAAAACAAACGGAACTGTTCAATGTTGGGGAAAAAATGATGTTGGACAATCTAGTCCGCCAACAGGCACCTTCACTCAAATCGGAGTTGGGTATACACATACTTGTGGACTGAGGACTAATGGAGTTATTGATTGCTGGGGAAATGCTGATTATGGAAAGGCTGTGTCGCAAACTGGAACATTTGTACAGGTCTGAGCAGGAATTGATCATAGTTGTGGGCTTAGGGACAATGGCACTGCTGTGTGCTGGGGACGAAACAATTTCGGACAACGCAACACTCTTTCCGGTACCTTCTTTCAGATTTCTGTTGGTTCCAATCATGCCTGTGGTATCAGGTCTGGTGGAGCTATGGAATGTTGGGGACGAAACGACTATGGGCAATCAACAGTGCCGACATGATACATCTTCAAATCTACCGACAAAGCATCGTTTGTAGCTCTCTCGTCTCTGCCGTATCAAAATGCTACGGGCGTAGCAATCAACGGTTCGATGGTCTTAAATTTCTCAGAATCCATTGATCAGTCAACCGTACCTGGAAATATCGTGTTGCAAAAAACAGGCGGTGCTGTGATAGGTACTATAGCGAGTAGTTATGCGGGAGGCACGATCGTATTCGCTCCAACCTCACCGCTTATCAAAGATACCCAATATACCGTATCGGTATATCAGGGGCTTAAAAGCATAAATAATAAAAATCTTGCATCCGCATATTCTTTTTCTTTTACGACGGCAGCAGAGCCTATGGCACCATCGACCAATACACCATTGGTATCTACCTCTCTTTCGTATATATGTTCCATAAATGGTATTTCTTTGGGACATCCGGAATGTAGTCCTCTCAATACCGCTATCGTTACATCGAACTACGCCGTTGTTCAAAACGACGCAGCAACCACGAGTGTAGCCTGAGATCCTGTGTCTCTCGAAACCGGAGACTTCGCCTACGATAATACCCTCATGCACGTGAGCGGCGATGGATTGGATTATGACTTCTCCCTCTCTTATAAGTCTCAGGCTTACTCCAATGGTCCAGTCGGAATGAACTGGGATCATGGCTACAATATCTTCTTGCGAGAAAATGATGACTCCTCTGTGACCTATTTCGATGGGAAATTCGGAACATATACATTTGCCAAGACTTCAAGCGGTAGCTTTATGCGATTGCCATGATTGCAGGCGGATCTCGTGAAGACAGGAATAGGCACCGGAAGTGTTTACGAACTTCGATTTGTCGATGGTACTATCCGGACATTTTGAACCAACCTCAAGCTCAGTTCCATCCGAGATAAAGATGGTCATACAATGACTTTTGATTATGATACGGAGAATGAACTTATACGAACGACAGATACGCTCGGACGTATCTTCAACTATGCCTATTATGGACATGGTAGGCTCCGATTGCTTACCGACCCAACAGGTCGGTCGGTAACTTTTAACTACTACCAGAACTCGGATACTTGAGGGTATATCTATGACCTCAAATCTATCGTCATACAGAATCCTATAGACTTTTCCCTAGATCCGGGAGCTCCTGCTCCATGACCAGTGAGCAAAACCATCTCTTTCACCTATCAAAAAGACCCAACCGAAATTCTCTCGCACAATATCCTGACTCTCACGGACTCCTCCTGAGGTGAGTATGTGAAAAATACCTATGATACCAATGACCGAGTCATCTCCCAAAAATTCGGAGACGGAACCTTGACGTATTCCTATGAAACAACCGGTGGAACGGGAAGCGATGCGAGTCATGTCACAAAAACTATTGCCACCAACAAACGAGGGATGAGATCCGAGTTTAGTTACGATGCCAACGGAAATACCATCGCCAAGAAACTTTTTGAAGGAACTTGAGCGGTTACGACTACCTATACGTACGGAAGTGGCGGAAAAGTGGCAACCGAAACCAAGCCTCTCGGGAACGGAACATTATATCTCTATGACCAAGAAGGAAGGGTTATCGAAAAACGGCTCAAATCGGACATGTCTACACCGAACAACGACGCTATCGACCTGGTAACACGATTTGAATACCAGGCAGATTTCCAGACCCCGATCAAGGTTACCGATCCAGCGGGAAATATCATCGCAACCACACTCGACATCAAAGGAAATATCACCGAAACCAAGAGAATGAATATCCAGAAATCCAACGGAGCTCTCTATGACATAGCCACTTCTTTTATCTACGACACAGCGGGTCATCTGATTGCCAAAGCCGATGGCGAGGGGAACGAGACCCATTATGAATACGGAAGCGGAAAGCTCCTGAAAACTATCCAAGGAACAGGAAGCGAATCGGTGACTATGTTATTTTCCTACGATACGCATGGAAATCTCCTTTCGACCACCGATGGAGAAGGAAATGTGAAAACATTCACTTTCGATCAATACGATCGGCTCATTCGCTCAATCTCAGCCGAATGAATACGCGAGGAAACCAGCTACGATGCCAATAACAACAAAACCGAGCAGAGATTCTATCTCGAAAACAATCGAATACTCAGAAATCAATCCACCTACGATATCCTCGATCAGGTTATCGGGACAAGTCTCTCTGAGAGTGGATCCGCAGACGCAAGAGTAACCACCATGGTTCGTGATGCAAACGGAAATATTATAGAATCAACCGATGGGAGATGACTCAAGACCGTATTCGTCTACGATATCTTTGATCGAGTGACTGAGAAAAGAATCATCGTAGATGCGAATGATACGACCAAAAACATCGTTACGAAATACCTATACAACCAGAATGGAAATATCGTACAGATGATCGATCCGAGAAACCATGCAACCGTCTACGAGTATGATTGATTTGATCGACCGACCGCCACCACAGACGCTAGCGGAACCAAAACCATTCTCGCGTATGACAAGGTGGGAAATGTCATAAAAACAGAAACGGAAGATGCGAACGGAATCACCCTTTCCAAGACAGAGCGAATCTTTGATGCACTCGGGCACATGCTCCGAGAAACCAATGGAGTTACTACATCTACGACTACCACTACTGACTACGATAAAAACGGCACACCGACTCATATAACCGACCCCAAAGGAGATACCACCATCCTCACCTACGATTCCCTCGGTCGCAAGCAAACCGTAACCGATTCCCTCGGAAATCGAACCATCCTCACCTACGACAAGCGAGGACTGGTAACAAAACAAGAACTCCAGACCGCGGATGGTAAAACCATAACAACGACCAACATCTACGATACCGATGGACGCAAAATCAGTACCACCGACTCTCTCGGTAACACAACACTTTCTCTCCCGAACAAACTCGGACAGATTACCCAGACAACAGACGCAAACAATAACAAAATCGACTCTACCTACGACCTATTCGGAAATATCCTCACAGAAACGAAGTACCTGAGCGGTACCACCTCCATTCCTCTCGTCACTTCATACGAGTACGACAAGAGCAACAATCGCACCAAACTCACCGATGCCAATGGCAATATAACCGCCTATGAGTACGACCTCCTGAATCGCCTGACCAGAGAAACCCTCACCGACGGTTCAGTAACTACCTACGAGTACGACGCATCCAACAATATCACCAAGAAGACAGATCCAAACGGAACCATCGTCACAAACGAATACGATTCCCTGAATCGTCTCACTGTGCGATCCATTCAGAGAGCAACCAACGTTCTCGGAGTCACCGAAGAGCACTACACCTACGATCCACTCGGACATCTCACAAGCACCACCGACAGTAATGGAAATACTCTCGTATTCACCTACGACTCACTCGGACGACTGACCTCCGAAAACAACTCCTGAGCAATAGTCAGATACGAGTACGATGCAAACAACAACCGAACAAAGCTTGTGTATCCTGATGCAAGAGAATCTACCTACACCTACGACCAACTCAACCGCCTCACCAATATCTCCCAAAACGGAACATCCGTTGCAAACTACACTTACACCGGAATCATCAATACGGGAATAGATTACGGAAACGGAAAAACAATAACCCAAACATTTGATGAGCTCGCAAGACTTAAAACTCTAAATAACGGAGTTAAATCATATATCTACACCTACGACAAACTCAACAACATCATAAGCGACACTCACCGGAACTACACCTACGATTCCATCTCTCGTCTCACCCAAGCAAACGACACCAACAACTGAACCCTCCTCGAGAGCTTCAACTATGACAAGATGGGAAGTAGAACAACAGACACAAACAACGAATACACCACCAACACTCTCAATCAATACACAAGTCTGACCGGAGCCATCCAATCAACCTTCACCTACGACAACAACGGAAATCTCACAAACAACGGAGTATTCATATTCACATATGACTACAAGAATAGACTCATTCAGGTAAAGAACCTGAGCGATGCGAATATAGTCGCAGAATATCAGTATGACGTACTCGGAAGAAGAATAGAGAAGAAAACAAGTACAGACGCTATCAAGTATGTATATGATGGTCAGGATATTATCTCTGAAATCAAAACAAACCAGAACAATCTATCTCTCACCAAAACCTACATCAATGGACTCTGAACAGATAATCTCCTCGCCTATGACAATGAAGAAATAGATCTAAGCAATACAGGCTCAATAGTAACGAATCGTTACTACTTCCAGAAGGATCATTTGGGAAGTATCATCGGTTTGACAAACGGAAGTGGAACGCTAGTATGAGAGTACAAGTACGATGTGTACGGTTCGGCTTATGCGAGAACAGGAACTGGGATTTTTGAGAAGGTTTCTGTTGTGGGAAGTTTGTATGATAACAATCGATTGTTTACGGGAAGAGAGTATGATGGGGAGATTGGGTTGTATTACTTACGAGCGAGATACTACGATCCAGTAGTTGGTAGATTTGTGAGTAGAGATCCGATTGGGCAAGTGGATGATGTGAATTTGTATGGGTATGTTGGAGAGAGTCCGATGATG
>JAQTWO010000056.1 GCA_028689245.1 Candidatus Altimarinota bacterium
CACTTCTTCAGATTGGAAAGATTCTCTATACGAGAACTATCTCTTGCCGAACTCTGAAACCCAGAGAGATTTAAAAATGCTATGGTTCAGAGGATGACGAGGATCGTTATGACGACGATGAGTTCGATGAGGGTGAAACCGAGGTGTTTTTTTGGTTTGAGCGTGGGTAAATTACATAAACCTGAGTTTCAGGAAACCATGATTTTCATCATAATAAGGGAAGATTAGGATATGGATATGTATTTCTCTGAAGAATTATACCTGAATTTCGGATATCTCAAAATATTTCTGCATTACGATGGAGTAGACTGGGCTCACATCTTTTTGGTTTTTACATCATGCAAAATCATCTCCGTTTCCATTATCGTATTTGTTTTACTGTTTTAGCGTTTCATATCTGTCCTTATGCGAAATGCGTTTATAGAATTACTGTTTTTCTGAATGTATCCATTTGTTCGCAAAAGGGAAGTAAGTCCTCCATCTTGCTCAGCTATTGCATGGAATGTGCTTTTGAGCGTCGCGAGTTTTTCGTTTGGAGCAGTTCCTTCGGGTATATCTATGTCGGCGAGTCTCGCGATGGACTCAAGGAGTCCGAGCTCTTCAGTGGGATCGATTCCGTCGGCGAGATTGATATCTTCCCCGTTTCCATTTTGCCTCGGTCTATTATTTATAAGCTCAACCAGTGTCGGTATATCATCACGAAACACTCCGAGACCGTACTTCCGAAGGAATTGGATGGAGCTCATGGCACTGGAGAGAGAAATCTCGATGTCTTTCGGGTCGGCGAATCTGATCCCACGGATGGGGATATTTTCAGAATAGATAGAGATTTCATATTCTGAATCCTTTTTTATGATCACTTCCTTTCCATCGAACCAAGTACGAATAATCTGATCGTCCGGTATCTCGGCAAAGTGAGCACTCAATGATGGAAAATCGAGAGTGGTTACGGAAATCGTTTTGGTATTTGACTCTTCTCGCTTCTGTTCCTGTTGTATCTCTTGTTCTCGTGCTTCGATCTGGTTATTCAATTGCTCGGAACTGATTTCTCCGCGGTAGTAGGACTCGAATATTTCGAGTTTTCCACCTTTTCCGTTGTCGGCAAGTGTGGATACGGCATATTGTTGTGCTGTATCGGACTGAAAATATTTCTGTACGAGAGTGAAGTATGTTTCCTGCTCTTCTTCTGAAAGAGATTCTTTCGTGGTGATTCCATGAACTTTCAATGCCTGCATCTTGGCTTCAGTAGATTCTTTTCCTGCAAGAATCGATTGAAGTTTCCGGTATGCTTCCGGTTGCTCTTTTTGGAGCTTCGAAATCTTTTCGGAAGCGAAAGACGGATCTATTTTCAAAATCTCGGCTTGTGTATTTTCTTTATTTTCACGGGCGATATCGGCGATGATTCCGAGGGCTTCTTTTCCGCCATGAGCACCTTTGAGTTTCTCCGCAAGAGGTGATCATTCGAAGATTTCTAGGAGCTCTTTTTGGAGCTCAGCTCCGTCGATGGTGATTATGCCCTTCGCATCGATGAAATCTTCTAAGATATGATTTAATCGGTCGTTTTTTTCGATTAAACGATCCGCTTGCATACCAAGAAATGCCTGTTCTATGACAGAGAAATTCTTTTTCTCGCCACGGCTTTTTGATGCTTGCTCAATAACATTTTTTTCATCACTGACCTTTATTTTTTCCTGATACTTCTGGACTCATTGCACGTAAAAATTTATCACAGCCTGTTTGTCTGCTCGATTTGATGTGGCGGAAATATTGAACAATCCAGCAAAAAATCGTTGCTTATAGACAGGATCTATATCATTGTTTTGTGAATCGATGGTTTGTATAAGAGCATCCATATCGCCATTTGGGCACTGTGCCTCGATGATGGGCAAGAGTGTGAGGAGTTTTTCCAACTTGTCTTGCGGGATGTGTACGAAGAAATCTTTGGATACCTCCTTTGCCTGGTTACCATTTTGAACAAGCTCGTATATATCTCCTTTAGGGAGATGGCGATCGAGTACCTTTTCGGTGTGTTCTCGGATAGAAGAGAAGAGTTTGGAATCCTGAAAATAGAGTCGTATATTCGCTCCTATTGATGTTTCATTGAAATGACTATTGTATTTATCATATGCTTCATCTGATTTACCCTGTTCTGCGAGATTCATCATCTCTATGAAATCCTCAGTGACATGGGGATCGTATTTTATGATATCGAGAAGAGTTGAGATTCTTTTGAAATCTGCGCTTTTTCCCGTGTACCATTTTGTATATTGAATCTTCCCGAAAAAGTCGGGATATTCTTTCACGAGAACGTCATTTAAGATTTTGGTAAATTCTGGAGATTTTTGTGCGAGTCTCTCGGTTCGTCGGTCCTCGTATATCCCAAGTATACTTCCCGGTCTCTGGAGGAACTCGGTAATCAATTGTGGATGATCTTCGAAACTATGGATATTAAAATGTGGAACTGTCGTGGATTTTCCGCTCAAAAATAATTTCATCTTGTTTTCAAATTTCGATGCATTATTTCTGATTTCCATGTCATCCATCACTTCTTTTGAGATATTCCCCTCCGCATTCGTATATCCATCTGGTAGAAGTGACCATAGCACTTTGCTATCGAGACGATGAGAGGTTCTCTCGATACCAAGAAAAATCTTTTGCTCATCCGTTCCGTTGAGAAAGGATTGTATATCGAGAAAGAGATTATTGATAACGATGATTGGTGAATCAATCAATTCTCCTTCTGCCTCGCTTACGAGCTTCTGTCCATGAGGAGTGGTCTTGTAGGATTCGAACTGTTCGCGGAGTCTCGTGAATTGGCTTTTAAAGAGTGCTTTTCTCGCATCTGATATTTTCTCAGGAGTGGAGTATGACTGGATCATCTGATCGAGAGAACTGGAAAACTGATCTAGGATGGTGGACTCCTCACTAGGTGTCTCTAGCTGTTTTTGGACGGGTATTTCTCGTGGGGTATTGGTCATCTGCACCGTGGTGGTAGGATATAATATAGCGTATCCTACCATATATCTTGCTCAGACGCAAAAAATCGAGCATTGATTTTCCCATGGTTTTCTATTTGACACAGTGAGAGTTTTCGATATATTCCCTATACAAGCGGAGAAATATATGTGATTTCACGTGTATTTCCCACTTCACGGTACTGTTTTACAGTTACAGCGATTTTCCTGGGTTGTGCATTTCGATGTGCACCCAGGGTTTTTTATGTCTGTTTTTCTCTTTTGCTCTGAAAATACTGGAATAATACCATCCCTGCAAGAATCATAGGAATCGACAGAATCTGCCCCATGGTCAGCCCAAGAGTGAGATATCCGAGATTCGCGTCGGGGGTACGAAAGAACTCTATGGAGAAACGAAATACTCCGTACCAGATGAGAAAACTTGTGGCAATTTTTCCAGGAAACATATGCGTTTTCCTGAGATACCAGAGTATGGAGAATAGAACCACTCCTTCGAGAGTCGCTTCCAGAAGTGGGGAAGGGAAGTGGGATACTCCGTTCTTCACCACTGCAAACGGTCCAGTATAGTTCGCGAATCCGAGGAGCTCTCCATTGATATAGTTCCCGATTCGTCCCAGTCCGAGTCAGATAGGAAGCACACTCGTGATATGATCCGCGATGAAGAGAAAGGTCACGCTTTTTTTTACCTCATCCCCCGACCCCTTCCCCTTTTGAAGGAGAAGGGGAGAAGCAGTAACCCCCTCTCCACGAGTGGAGAGCCCTAAAGGATTGCCTTCGGGAAGGTATGGGGTGAGGTTTCTCCTTGCAAATAAAATCATGGCAACTATCACACCGATGACCCCGCCATGGAAACTCATCCCGCCCTGCCATGTTGCGAGTATACGGGCGGGATTATCGAGATAGTAGGGGAGATTGTAGAACAAAACATACCCGAGACGTCCCCCGAGAACCACGCCGAAAAACACGTACAGAACCAGTGATTCCAACTCTTTCTCGGAAAGTATTTTCCTTTTCCGGAGGATGATATACCCACTCATGAAGCCGATCGCATACATGAGCCCATACCAAGTAGGGGCTATATGGAATAAGAAAAGGTCGAGGGAGAAAATAGGCATGGTGAGGTGGTTACATATCTGAGAATTTCTCCGATTCTATGGCGTAGAGTACCATGTCTTCATTCTTGAGTTCAGCCGGATCGAGTCCTGCTTTCTTGCAGACGATCTGGAAATATTCCGCTCCGCTCGATGCGACATTGGTGATGTTCGGGAGGAGTACTCAGAGAGCATTTCGAGTCTGGGAGAGGAGTATGAGTCCTTCTCTCTTGGTATCGAGTTCTGAGACATTCGCGATGATTCGACGTCCTTCTGGGCGGATCATATCGACGCGGATTTGTATATTTGCCAGTTCATCCGGGTTTTTTACCGCTTCCGCGAAACGGGTATCTCGGAGACAAAAAAGCGTATTTTCTATAAGCTCGAACAGAGTATTTGGTTTCTTCAGGTGTATTCGGCCGCTGGAAGCTATAATGCTCCCGTTTTTGTAGAGTGTCACGAAGATGAGATTCTTGCTCTTTTCATGCTCGCTCCCGGCAAGTCCCAGTTCCTCGATGGTGAGGATCTTTTTCTCTTTCAGATAGGTCTCCATGATACGTCGTGCGATTTTGTGCATAAGATTTTATCTAAAAAATAAAAATTATATCTATGTCATTCTTGCGAGGGCAGGAATGACAATTTTTTATATTTCCAAGACAGAGATGATTCTATTCAAACGTCCCGAGTTCTTTCTCCGCTTTGGCAACCGCATCTTTCTCTTCGTTCTCTATCTGGGCGAAGATGTCTCCGAGGTGGTCGGTTCCGGTGGTTGCGTATATCCGGTAGTAGACGAACTCGAAGAGCAGACGGAAGAGCGTTACAACGAAGTTAATGACGATGATAACCACGATGAGCGAGTAGAGAGCATTTCTCGAGGGGGAAAAATTCATGAAAAATACGACGGAGAGTAGAGCGGTTACAAAGAATCCGATAAAACTTCCGTATATGGAGAGGAGCACGTAGCGATAGCTCGAAAGTATCTCCGAAAGCAGGGAAGTAGCGAGAATATTGATGAGCACGTGGAACAGAAACGCGAAAATGAGCACATCCGGCTTGACCCAGTTGATATAGACGTAGAGCGGGGAAACGAGGATAAAAAAGAAAATCGAGAGGATAGACATCTGCCCGAGTACGACCATACCTTCTTTGTATTTTGCAGGAAAAAGGAGGCGATTGAGGATAAAGGTCACTGAAACAGTGATGAGAATCGCGAAGAACCCGACCATCGAGAGGATGTAGGGGAATATATTGGAAGCTTGAAGAGACCCGAGGAAAATATAGGTTACGAGGAGTGTGAAAAGCCCCCCGAGAAACCCCGCAGCGATGCTCCCCAAGCAAGAGAGTCCGATGGGGATTATATCGATCTTTGCAGGCCCCAGTATATCCTCATTGGAGGTCTCTGAAAAACTCGTTCTTTGAACTCAAAATTCCGTTTCCTCGTTCACTGTACTATTCTGTACAGCTCACTGCGGTTCTCATTTTTCATTCAAATTACTTCGTTTTTGAGAAACCTCATTTTGTTCTTCGCTCATGTTTGTAATAGATTATAAACAGCATAAAAGCACCGATGGAGATAAATATATCAGCAAAATTGAAAATTGCAAAGTATTTTACACCGATGAAGTCTGTCACTGAGCCAATGAATACCCGCTCGAATCCATTGGAAACAGCTCCAGAGAGGATGAGGGTGTACGCGAGTCGCGTCGCAATCAGCTTCTTGAGCGTTTCGTGGCGGAGATAGTACCAACAGATTCCTGCTATGAGTGTGACGGTAAGAATCTTCAAAATAATTCCCTCAATCGGAAATGAAAAAGCGATTCCCGTATTTTTGACGAACGAGAGCGTCAGGAAGTCCCCGATGAGATGGATTTTTTGACCCGCGAGAAAATGTTCGGCAGAGTATTTGGAGAACTGGTCGAGGAGGATGAGGAGGGTGAAGATGAATAGAAACATATCGTGATATAAAAGCTTTTTAAGAAAAAAATTATATGAATTTTTGAAAAAATCCAAATCTATTATCACGAAGAGTCCAAATCTGTTTGCATTTCATTTGAAAACACTATAATGGTGGATATTTATCCCCTGACTATGAATTATGCAACAAAATTACGCTTTTATCGATGCTCAGAATCTCAATTCCTGACTCTATAAGCTTGGATGGAAGATAGACTGGAAGCGATTTCGTGAGTATCTACGGGTAGAAGCCGGAGTCGAAGTTGCCTATGTTTTCCTGGGTTTTATGCTCGGGAACCAAGATCTCTACCTCATGCTCCAGAAATCCGGGTTCGTTGTGGTTTTCAAAGAGATTCTCACAACCGAATCCTGAGAAGTGAAAGGCAATATCGATGCGGAGATGATTCTCCAAGCCATGATTGACTATGATCGGTATGACCAGGCACTCATTGTATCCTGAGATGGGGACTTCACTTGCCTGCTTCGCTATCTGGAGCAAAACGGGAAACTTCTCGGAATCCTTGCTCCCTATGAAAAGTGACTTTCATCACTCATACAGAAACTTGCAGGAAACAAGGTCGAGTATCTCCGATCGCTTCGTAAAAAAATTGAATATCGACCAGTGCGAGAGACAAGAGTACAAACAAAACCCATGCCTCCGATGAAGTCAGATATTTCTATTCCGGAAATACCGAAATCTTCTCCAAAATCCATAAAAACAGCACCACCAATCCGAAAAGAAAAACCAAAGACGACAAATGAGAATGCTCCAAATAGAACACAAGGGAACACATCTCGAAACATTCACCAAGAAATCTCTCGCCCCCCGATCTCTTCTCCTGAGACAAAAAAGAGCACCCATGAAGGTACTCTCTATAGAGGAGCGATTCAACAATAGAGTTATTTCCTCTCCATGCTGACTCAACGGTTTCGAAAGATTTCTTTTTTGACAGTGGAAAGGAGGGGAGAAAGATTCTCACCTTTGAGGACTATTTTTTGTCCGTACTCGTTATTGCGCTTGGTGAAGAGTTCGCGATCAAAATAGAGTTCTATATCTGGAGTTTTTAAAAGTTCGAGTTTATTTCTGAGTTTGTAGATGATATCTTTGATCCTTTCCTGATTCGTATCGCGTACCCAGATATGCACAAGCTCCTTGTAGGGTGGATAGGAAAACGATTTACGCTCTCTGAGCGTATGCACGAGGAAATCGCGATAGTTTCCTTCCGTGATATTGCGAATGAGATCGGATTTCGGGGCGAAGGTTTGGATACATATCTCCGATCATTTACGGGCGTTATAGATGATGTTGGTATAAATTTTTTCCTCTATATCATACTCCGGAACTGCAATCTCGGATTCAAGGAGAAGGAAAGCGACAAGATCAATTCATTCAATAGACAGTGTATTCCCGAGTTCTGTGGAGAGAAGAATCTGAGCACTACTCATTTCTTGAAACTGAAGTCATTCCGTTCGTTTTTTATCGGAATCTATGCGGGCAATACGAGCTTCTGGAAAGAGTTTCAGGAGATTTTCCTCGACTTTTTGTATCCCGAACCCGATACTATTGAGATTGGTTCCGTGACACTTCGGGCAACCGTGAGGCAGAGCGGATTCATTGCTACAGTGGTGACAGAGGAGCTTCCTCGATGGGGAAGTATGAACAATCATCGCGAGATCGCAACGATCGCACATGAACTGATATCCGCAATCCTTGCAGAGAAGCGTGCGTGCAGAACCTCGACGATTGAAGAAGAGGAGGCACTTCTTCCCTATGGCGATCGTTTCGGTCATCTTTTTTACAAGATCATCTGAAAGAAAGGGTAGGGGGCAGCGGGCGTAGTTGAGGTCGATGATAGTGAACATATTATTCCAATTCGCTCTTGATAAAATTTACAAAATCCTTGGCGCTATCGAAATTGTGATATACGGATGCGAATCGTATATATGCCACATCGTCGATATCTTTCAGGCGATGGAGGATATCTTTCCCGATCCGTTTTGAGGTAATTCCTTTTTTGTTCGATGCCCATTCGTTTTCGAGCTCGTTGATCATCTGCTCGATCTGATTGTGATCCATATTTCGCTTGTTGAACGCCATGAGGATGCTTCGTTGTACTTTGGTGCGATCGTAGAGATCTTTTTCTCCGTTCGATTTCGTCACGAGAAAATTGATAAATTCCAGACGTTCAAAGGTGGTGAAACGTGCTTCACACTTCTCACATTCACGCCTGCGACGGATGGATTGACCATCCTCGGTCATACGGGAGTCTATTACTTTGGTATCGAGATTTTTACATTTTGGACAACGCATGATCCCATGAAGAATTAAGAAGTAAGAATTGAAAGGAGTGTATGAGTTTTTTGGTTTTTGTAAAGTTCCTGAACAGGAGAATATTCCCACTTGAGACTTTACTTTCCAACTAAATTATATATAGTACATTTTAACTATACATCTTTTCAAGAAAATATGTCTCTCGATACTCAGCCGATATTACGAAAACCCTGTCCTTCGCATTTGTGCAATTGCGGTTATTATAATCTCGTTTCTGATCAATCGGAAACATGTGTTGATCCAGATATTCAGAGATATCCAGGATTTGGTATCACGAAAATGCAAGAAAGAATTATCACAGAAAAGATAGAAAGGATAACTACTCTCGATCAGTTTTATGTTATTCGAGAAGTTTTACGTAAAGAATATAGGATTACATTCTTAGTTGAACCAAAAGGGCGTATGAAAATCGGTACTGATGGTTGACTCTGTAGTATAAAAATCGATACGATCGACTGACTCTGTAGGCTAACACGCGATAAAGTATGTAAATCTCTTCAGAAAGTTTTTTCTGAGAATCAGGGACTTCTTATCGCCCTCCTTGATCGTGATTCGCTTTTTTCAAATGCCTCAGACGAGAGAGAATAATATTTTTAATACTTCTTCTCCACTTTCGTTCCGTCGAGATAGTATCCAATAATCCGATCATACGTGAATCCCATATCCTTCGCGAGGTACGTGGCACCGATTCCGCTGATGCCGACTCCGTGTCATTTCTGGGTATGTCCGACTCCTCCCGGATCGGTCACACTCTGGAGATAGGGGATGTCCTGACAGACGGTATTTATCGGCAATGATCCCTTCTGGACCCTGTTTTCACAATATTGTTTGGCAGAAAGGGTTTGTCCGTTTGATTCGCTGAAATACCATGGTTTTATCGGAATGCTGTCATAGGTGATGATCTGACCATTGGTTGCGTCGACGAGTCGTGCGCTGTTGGGACTCCGCTTCTCGTACCCGTACCCGAGATACTTCTGGAATTCATCGGGATTATCGGATCCATCATACGCTTTCCCGGGGAATTTCCGGTTCTCGGGTTTGCTGTAGAAGTAGGCATATGACCTGGCTGCTACGAGGATGGTTTTGATCTTTTCTTCATTGTCCCCATTGGAGACTTCGGCAATCCCTCGGAGATAGTCTTCGAGGGGGAGTTCATTGACTACCACAAGCTTTCCATTTTCGTTGATGAGTGAGATTTTTCCGCGGAAAATATTGTCATTCATGGTTCCGCTCGTATCCCACGTTGGTTTGCGATCCCAATTGGCAATCGTGACCAGAGGGGCTTCTATCTCTACTTTGGAAAATGCGTAACGTTTT
>JAQTWO010000057.1 GCA_028689245.1 Candidatus Altimarinota bacterium
TTGGAGAATATCAGCTCAGTGATGTTGGATTTTTCTTTCGATATCATTACTCAATACTCATCATACTATGGTTGTCGGAATCCCTTGTCAATTACTCAGATTACATGAAAGAATCGAGAGAAACGGACATGATTCAGTGGTATGTTTTAGGCTACTTATTACATTATCTTTTCTCAAAATGAAATTCTCAAAGATAGCTTTAATTACTTCAGACAGTGATTTTTTAGATCAGGGCTCTCAAAATACAGAATGCATATATTTTGTGATTTCTTCCTCGGGAATTTCTTGAGTCGTTTCAATCATATGCATTTCTCACGAAACTTCTCATCATGCTTTCTGTATTTCGGTCTCTATTCTTGATAGATGTGCTTTGTCTATGAATTCCATATGGTCTTGGTATAAAGAATGGATCATAGTAAGGTTATAAGTAGACAGAATTGCAGAACTCTGAGATTTAAAAGCTTGCTCAAGATCCAGAAGAAGTGTTTTTACAGCCTCTCGGTTTTTCATTTTCTTATAGTATTCCAACAGAAGTGAAACTGCCTGATGAACAGCCCATGGATCTATGCTTTCACTTTTCATGAGTCGCTCCATGCGAATGTGAATATCTTTTATTAACCTGTCTTTGAAATCATTGGTGATACTATATCCTTCGAGATCAAGAACAAACAATCGAAAAGAATATCACCATAGTCCCGTTTTTTCATCGTCAATCGCCGTTCTTTCTTCAAAGTCAGCCATCACATTCGCTAAAGTAATCATGTTAATGGGTAGATTATTCCTAAAAGATTTAACCATAGTAATCGCCCTTTGCAGGTAGTCTTGTCACAATAGATCACAGACTTGTGAAGTTTCTATGAGCTGAATCGTTGTTTCCACAACGGAATTTGCAAGAGTAAATTTATCATTCGATTTTTGATTTTTTGTAAATTCATAAACAAGGTCCGTATATCGCAATTTCATCACAGGATTTGAAACTTCACTGATTCTTTTCCTCCAATACTCTATAATTTCTGGCTCGATAGAACCATCTTCCGGGTATGTATACCAAGTAATATCCCAATGCGATTTATAATGAAAGACTTGGGTATTCGTTCACTTCCTTTCCCCGCATAGACTGAATGCGATAAATTCAGCCATATCTTCAAACGAAGGCATGCACTGTGAATTCTCTTTAATGCATGAAAAAATAACATGTGCTATGTCTATTTCTGCTATAATAGTGCAGTTTTTATCAGTCTCATTAAGGTATGTATGTATCGTAGAGTTGAGCATATTTATGTGAGATTACGGATTTTCTAAACATTATATGAAACAATGTCTATAATCAAAAAGAAGAACTTTCGTTCCTCTTTTGATTGTAGCTAAACAACCCCATTTCTTCTTATCTTCTTCCCATGTACTCTTCCCAGAGTCCTAGTTCGTGCACGGCACGCATAATTGCGACCATGAGATGAGCATCTCTTAATTTCTCGATGTTCTCGAAAAGAGATCTGAGCGATACGGCATGATATCCTTTTGGAGGAGTCATGGAAGCATCGGACACGATGTATGGATATACTTTTTCGGGAGTGATTCCCATGCTCGGAAAGTAACTCTCCCCGAGATGTGAGATAGAATCTTCACTGGCACAAAATTCTTGAGAGATAAAGTGCTCCATTTCATGAAAAGTCGTGATATTTTTTTCGAGACGAAATGCATGAGTGGTGAGTATCTTGCTGGAGCCTTCTTGTATTTGGGGAACAGGAAGGTGACGTTCTTCAATCATGGCATATATTTCCCCGTCTCTACTGTCTCGAAGAATAGGGAAAACTGATACAGTATTGGTTGAAAGCGTTTTGGGTATGACAAATTCGAGATCATTGCTCGCGATTACCGATGTACTCTCGTCTCTATTTCTTTTTTCTTCAACAAAACGAGAACGAATATGTTCGAGAAATCCTGCTTGCTCAGTGGTTGGGGCAAAACGAGTATCTTTCGGCTTGTCGAGAAGGTCTTGGAGGTTAATCTTATTCTGTACAGAACCTGTTTCTATGTGGATTTCATTGTCTCCCACCCATGGATCGATGGATTTTCCGAGTTTTTTTAGTAGGAAATAGAGATTGAGCTCCAATCTCGCTTCTGGAAGGCCTCATATTTGAGCGACTCGAAGAAGCTCTCCGATATCGATCACCCGACTCGTTCCGCTGGATTGAAAATGTGAAATTGCCGCATCGATGGCGGTATTCTTATGGAGAGAATTCAGAGAAAGAAAATACGAACTTACCTGCTCGTTGATACCACCAGGAGAAGGATAATACGTCAGTCATTTTTCCTTATTTTCTGCTTCCATTTCGGATATCCCAAGTGTTGCAAAAAGGCGTTTCTGTGTACTTTCCACTACTGCGGTAGGAGCGTCGGAGATGGCTATCTGTTCGATTACATATCCGGAATAATGTTTGGAGTCGATGTTGTGCGAGCCTCGTGGCATGCTGTTGACGATAGGACGAGGATATGCATGTTTTATCATGACGAAAAGTCGATTATCTTTCTCGGTATATGGAATAATATCCTGAACCGTCCCGACCCGATTGACACAATCGAACACTTGCTTTGTTGTGGTATCTCGGTAACTGGAGAACTGTAAAAAAGAAGGCGTATCAAAAGACAGAACCCGTTTTTCTAAGAGTCGCGTTCCAACTGTTTTTGGTATTTTTTGTCCGACGATAATATAGTTCGTGGGAGGATAATCCATTTCTTTCCCATCTTCAGTATACATCTTGAACTTTCCACGAAAGCGATTTCGTACAATCCATGGATTATAGGTTGGGGCAGAAAATAGGATACGTAGGCCATTTTGTTCGAGAGTTGATTCAAATTCCTTTTGTGAAAAATAGGTGTATTCTTCCAAGATCTCGGTTTCCCAATCCTTTTGGTAATCCTTTCGCAAAACAAACTCCGTTGCATGTTTCGCGGAGATTCGAAAAAGTCGAGTACCAGGGTTTTTTGCGGGAACTTCATCCATAAAAAATCCACAATTCTCTCATTGTTCCAATCCGCGTGCAGTGAGAGATAATTGCTTCAGAAGCTCTACATCTCCGTTATCAGGAAGTTCTAACAATATCATCCTATCTTCTGGCTCTACAAAATCGCGGATAACCAATATTCCTCACTCTTTCAGTTGTTCAACCTGATTGCGTATAGCATCCCGCACATGTCCTCTGCTATAGTTATTGAATGAGTACACATGGTGAAGCGATGATGAATCGAGAATGCCATCCAGAAGCTCATTTGGACCAAAAAGAATATTTTCTATATCTCCTTGCATATAGGAAACATTGGGGAGTGCATATTTTTCGCTCGCATAAGCAACAGATGTAGGATTGATATCCACGCCAATCACGTGTGTATCCGGATTCAAAAGTCCTTGCGTATAAGTAGCGGTCCCTGACCCCATTCCCATATCAGCAATCCTCGCACCTGGGTCTGAAAGGAAGTGAGCCACCACTGCTGCTCGTTTTGCAGCCATGGTCACATCCATTCAGGCATAGTAGTGCTCATAAGCTAATGCGTCTCAGCGGTTTTGTGAATCATAGGGCTGTTCTCAGGTATTTTGAGGCATGGTTTTTAAAAATATGTATATATGAGATATATATAATCAAATATATACTTTAGTCAAATCGCAATATTGTATATATTTTATCTAGTCCGAAAAATACTGGTTTACTTCATGATTCTCACAGACTGCACACGACCTTGTCGGTTTGGTTGTCCATCGAGTGAGGCGAGATATTCGAGAGTTGTCTTGTGTCCTTCTGGAGAAAGTCCACGAATTCCTTCCTCGACAAGTTCGACATCGAATCCGTTTTCGAGTGCATCGAGTGTATTGGCTCTGATGCAGACTTCTGTTACAAGTCCTACCAGACGAAGTGTTTTGATTCTCGCTTCATGGAGCACTTCCAGGAGAGTCTTTGCTCCGACGTCCACTTCGTATCCGTCGTGCGCATTTCCTCGGAGCTTTGTCACTCCCATGTCGAAAGCGGAGTACGCATCTCGGTTTCTCATCCATCCTTTGTAGATTTTCACACATTCTTCCGGATCGATGATCCCATCGATGAGTTCCACATCTCTGGTTCCGCCCACTCCATGATCGGTCCAAAGAAGATCCGACGGATTTGTTGGATTCAGCGGGTTCTGGGAGAATGCTGGTTTATCCCAATAGGAAGCGAACGATATATGACGCTCCGGGTGGAAATCGACCGTGTCGATGATGAGCATGCTTCGTTGTTGCGCTTCACGAGTCACCCGGTTTACGCCCTCGACTATTTCCCTTCCAGCAGCTACCGGGAGTCCTCCTTCTGGAGTAAAGGCTTCTTGTGCGTCCACACGCACGAGTGCAGTATTTTTCATATACATAAAAGTTAATGGATAATAATTGTAATTTGTACGCTTATTTTTTGATACAATAATTGTATTTTTGTTAGACACTGACTTCTTGTTCTTCCATTCCCGCCATTCCGAATACCTGCTTGAAGAGTTTCACTCTCTCAGGACTTCCCATAGCTTTGTTTGGATTATCGGAGAGCTTGACAGTACTGACCCATTTGCTCTCGTCCTTTCTCCAAACCGCATCCGGTTTGATAACCACCGAGAAGGAACCAAACGGTCCAAATATCTCTTTTTCTACAGGAATCGTTCCTTTGGTATTGTTCGTGAGATTCGTTCCGATACCGAACGTGAGTTTCCCAACCTGCTCTGAACATCTCTGCATGATATCCACAGCGTTTTTCGCATCGAGTCCATCGGATGGAATAGCGAGCTTTTCCATGGGATTTTGTCCATTTTGAAGGAGCCAATCGACGTACTCGGGAATCGCGATACGCGGATCCTTGGAATCGAATCGACATCCCACGTGTCCTTGGATAATGTCTTTTGGAGCGTTTTTGAGATAGAAGCTGGTTCCAAATGTATCAGGCAGAAGTATCGCGAGTTCTGGGAAATGTGTCATCCACTCTCGATCTATGCGGTACATGGTATCCACGATGGATTGCGGATTGTCCACCATAGCAGTAGGGATCATCCGGAGTTCATGAGCATTGGTTCCGCGAGGATTACTCTGTCAGAACTCTCTGGCAAGCATGACATTGGATGTTCCGACACACTGCCCCGGAAGCTCCGATTCGAGGATCTCGAGAACCATGCGATGAATGTCCGTACTGGCACTTCGTCTCGTTCCGAATTCTGAAAATGTCACATTGGGATGAGCTTTGAATATATCGATATCGGCATAGAGTCGGGAAAAAGTCTTAGTCATCATACCATTGAATTCGCTGGGGCTGAGTCGCGCCTTTTTCGTATAGTGATAGAGATAGAGGGTATTCACGATCTTGAGGGCGAGGATTTCCCACATGATGGAAGTCTTCCAGGGACCGGTAAACGTGAGATCATATCCTCATTGTCCATCCGCTTCGAGCTCATAATCGGGGAGGCGAAAGTCTTTCAGAAATGTAAGAGTTTCTTCCCTGAGGAGCGGTTGTCATTTTGTGGTCAGCATACCGCGGAGATAGGAGATATCCGCCTGACTCACTCATCCCAAGTGACGAGCCGCATTGAGTTGTTCCCTCAGTGCCGATTCAGGAATGACTTCCGCGAGGTGGACATCATGATTGCGGACTTTCATCTTCCATCGAACCTCGATGTCCCGGTACTCCGGATGTGCGAGGATGAAATCGAGCATGAGGAATTTATAGACATCGTTGTTGAGAAGGGATTGGATTTCCGCTTCGTCGCGAGCTACCGCGAAGCAATTCTGTGGGGTAAATGGAAGAGAGGAGCGCATAATCGAGAAATAGTAAGAAAAATAAAAATATATTAAACGTATTTGTTACACTTGTTAGAAAGGAAAAAATATAAGCCGTAGCTTTTCTATATTTTACATCTTGCTTCTTTATTAAGTGTACGATATACACTCATAAGATATTCAGAAGATACGATATGTCAAAAGATTTTTTAAAAAACTTTCAGAAATCCCGAGGAACCCTCTCATGTCCGCCGAGTAACATGTATCGCATACAAGAAACAATTGACTTTATACAATGCTTATTATACTATTCTGACGGTACTTTTATTTTTTACAATTTTTATTATGAGTATTGACCGAGAAAATGACAAAGAATATATGTCTTGTGTTCATCCGCGTGAAAATCGATACTATACCATATCTCTTGTCGTATCTATTATTCTTTGGATTATTTTTACGATTGTCACATTTGGTATGGGACTTCTCTATGTTTGATTTGGGGCCTTCGCGATTCTGATTGGTCATGCGGTATTTATCGCAAATATAAAGTGATACGGGATGAAGATCACCGAGAGACAATTTCCTGAATTGTACACGATCGTCAAAAATACGAGCACGAGACTCGGACTTCAGAAAATACCCGAAGTATATATGTATAATATGAACGGGGTCTTTAATGCATTTGCCATGCAGGTTCTTTCAAGAAATTTCATCGTCCTCACAACAACCATTATGGACGCATGTGACGGAGATAATAAAAAAATAGAATTCATCATAGCGCATGAGATGACACATTTGCAACGAAAACACACAAAGAGACAAGCTATTCTCGCACCATCGAGACTCGTCCCTTGGCTTGGAAATGCGTATAGTCGAGCTTGTGAGAATACATGTGACGGGGTGGCTGGGAAATTTATCATGAACGACAAAGAACAGGCGATCAAGAGTGCGCTCATTCTTCCTACTGCTGACAAGAAAAGAGCCGATGCGGTGAATATCGATGCTTACGAAGAGCAAAGAAAGGAGAGTGGGGGATTCTGGATGACATTGGTCGAGATCGGAGCTTCTCACCCATTCAGCTTCAATCGAGTGGCATTCCTCAGAAACATATTTGGTGATGATGTGCCAAAAGTATCACGATCTTTTTGGGGAACGCTTCTTTCTCCATTTTTCTCGATCCAGATGGTAATAGGAGTATATATTGTTATTATAATGGTATTTGTCGCAAAATGATACATGGAGGCGAGTGAGAATACAGTATCTGAGCAGTCCAGAATGAGTGACTATTCTTCTCCGTATGATAGAAACGATTCTATAAAAAATGAAGATGGGTACTCCGGATCGTGGGATACCGAGTATTCATCGGAGAATACGACTCCTTCCGAGAGATAAAATGCATTTCAATGGGGTATGCAGAAAAAAGTGGAACAAATTGTTCCACTTTTTATTTTCATAACCGATTTCTTTGGGATAAAGGATTCGGAATGTTATTCAAATATTTCTTTCATTTTTTCATGCACACTCGCACTCCCCGCTCATTTTCCTATATACTCCCATCGCATGATATCGAGATAATTTGGATTTCTCATATCCTCATGGAACGGATTCTGTTGGATCTCGAAATGGAGATGAAAGTCTTTGTAGTTCTTGTCAGGTACTCCGCTCATTCCGATATCTCCAAGATAGGTTCATTTATCGACTATCGTTCCGACAACCATGTCCGGTGATATCTTCGAGAGGTGCGAATAGAATGTCACATTTCCGTCCATGGATTGGAGCCAGACTTGATTTCCCCGAAAGATATCGAGATTCCGGAGTTTGTCATCCGCAGAAAAGGGTCATTTTCCCATGAGGGCAAAGTGATCCCAGGTCCAATTATTGACGATACGGATAATCTGCCCTTTCGCGAGAGCTTGTACAGGTGTTCCATAGGGTGCGAGGATATCCCATCCATGATGGATTCCATCGGTTGTATCGCGTCTATACGGTCGCCCTGCCCCGGGAATCAGATTATTCTTACTCGGCAGAACATATCCAGCAACGGGAGATGTGTATTTTGTATCCTCCCGATCGTGAATTATATCTCCTGCGAGATTACTTTTGAGTGCTGTATCGAGATTTTCATAGAGCATCTGTATATACCGAAGTTTCTCGACAATAGTGACCCCGGTCCCCCCTGTGATAGTTTGCCCAGATCCCATAATAGTCAGAAGTTCCGGACTCTTTGTATTGATAAAATCACTTCGTATCTCAGAGAGAGAGTGCAGAGGAAGTGTGAAAATCGTATCGGTGAAAATCCCTTCAGAGTCGCCGACGCGGATCGTTGGCGATTCACAAGAAGAAAGAAACGAGAGTTGCATGACGTATGTCATCATACCATCCGTACCTCCTGTTTTATAGAGGGTCGCTTCCTGATGCTCGCAATCGCTCACGATGTGGATGTCTTTTTTATCCGTTGGAGCTGTTATCACCAAAATCGTATTATCGAGTTTCGGATCCCCCAGGACGACATTGGGATTCAAATTCGCACGAATCCGTACATTCCCATTCGATGAATGCAGGATATCGGTGGAATGGAGTGTAAGTGGGAGAAGTAGGCAAAAGACACCAAGAAGAAAGCGAGAATAGATGAGCATGCAGGGATTATATTAAATAAATTTTTGAAAGTATGCGAAATATTCTTACATCTTCCCTGGCATCTCGATCGCGAGCAACTCGAATCCTTTTTTCAAAGTATCACGAACTTTCGCTATGAGATTCAGTCGGAAATGACGGAGATTCTCGTCTTGCTCTTCGAGGATCTTCGGAGTATGTACATAGAATCCATTGAATTCCACGGCAAGCTCGTAACAGTAGGATGCAAGAATGTGTGGTTTGTATTTCGTTGCACTATCCAGGACGGCTTTATCGAAGAATGAAAGGCATCGGAGGCAGGCTCGGTCATATTCGGAGAATTGTACCTCATCCCCCGACCCCTTCTCCATAGAATGGAGAAGGGGGGATTTTACTCCCTCTCCATGAGTGGAGAATGTTGGGGTGAGGTTTGAACTCTCAGATTTCTCCACGATATTCTTCGCTCGGACGTACGAGTACTGGATATACGGTCCAGAGTTCCCCTCGAACGAGAGTGCTTTGTCCCAGTCGAATACGATATCTTTCTCGCGGTCCACTGCCAGATATGAATACTTGATCGCCCCAATCGCAATGGATTGTATATCGGCATCTGAAAGGGATTGCCCCTTATTCTCGATGATTGTTTTCGTTCTCCCAAATCCTTCATCTATAAGGTCCTGGAGACGAAGGATTATACCCTTTCGTGTCGACATGGCTCATTCTTTGAGCTTGATAAATCCATTTGGTACATGGAGAAGCTCAGTGTCTTTGAGAAGTTCTGGCCACGCCCGTCGAGCAATCCAAAAACATTGCCGAAAATGAAGCTGTTGCCTCATATCCGTACAGATAAATATCTTGGTCGGATTCCAGCCGTTGGTCATTCGGTACTTTGTGGCAGCAATATCGGAGGTAAGATACAGATGCGTTCCATCTCGTTTGGCCAGTACGCAGGAAGTTATTTTTGTTTCCTCTGGAAATACCACCCCGACAGACCCATCCACATTTTGTGTTGCAATGCCCTTTTCGAGTAATTCTTGTACTATTGACCCCATACTATATTGTAAATCAGGATGGTCTCCTATCTTTGGAAGAGGAAGTCCCTCATAAAAACTCTCGCCCACAGCATAATCCGCATGTGCACCGATGAGACCGACAATCTCATTTGATTTCTGTATGGGATAGGAGGTAAACTCTTTCCCGAGCTTAATATATTCCGGATCCGCTTCTGAGAGTTTTTTGAACTCATTTCTGCATTGTTCTTCTACA
>JAQTWO010000058.1 GCA_028689245.1 Candidatus Altimarinota bacterium
AGGTAGTATATATACTGGTATCCAGAGGATCTCTCGTTCCTCCTACAGAGAGTCCTATGGTTCTCTCTGTCAGTTCCTTGGCAAATCATTGATATCCTATGGTTATTCCTGAGGCAGTAACCGATACTGTATTCTCTGGAACCGGATAGCTTCCGGTCTTTATCTGAAACATATCCAATCACTTCTTCAGATTGGAAAGATTCTCTATACGAGAACTGTCTCTGGCACTCCTCTGAAAACCTCCGAGATTCAAAAATGCTATGGTTCAGAGGATGACGAGGATGGTTATGACGACGATGAGTTCGATGAGGGTGAAACCGAGGAAGTTCTTGGGGGAGAGGGTTTGGGAGGTGTGTGGAGTTTTGTTGTTGTTTGGTGTGGGGTGCATAGAAATGATATGACGAAATAAAAGAAAATAATACATGGGTATTATCTCTGATTTCTGGTGGATTGCAAATTTGGTTTTCTAGAAAATTATCACCAAAATCTTTTGACATACTTTTCATACTTCGTATACTCAAGTATACTTACTTTTTAAGTATACATATATTATATGGACAACAAAAAATGTGAAGAACTGAACAAGGAATGCGGAGTTCGAATGTTTGGGAGTGTTACGGTTGGGACGAAAGGACAAGTGGTAATCCCAAAGGAAGTCCGCGAAACTCTTGATATCAATCCGGGAGATGCTCTCGTAGTGGTCACAAAACACGGGAAGGCTATCGGTATGATTAAAGCCGACGATATGGAGGTATTTATGGAGTATATGCAGAGAGAAATGGAGAAGGAATAGCCTGTAAAATCCACAGTCCATGGAGCCAAAGAATGATAATAACACAATTCTGAAACGTATAATTTCTAATTTCTATCTTATTTAATATGTCAAAGAAATTCATCGCATCCATACTTCTTGCGAGCATCTTCCTCACGAGTTGTGGAAGTACTCCGGTAACGGAAACAAAGATCGCGACACCGAAAAAAACCGTGTGATTGGAAACAATGAAGTCCGATTATTTTTCCGAGCGAGTAAAGCTCGTTGGGAAGATAGCTCCAGTAAAAGAAACGACCATCTCTGCACAGGTTGCATGAGTCGTAAAAACTCTGAGTGTTGCAGTCGGAAAGAACGTGAAGAAGGGCGATATCCTCGCGACCCTGGATTTCAGTACCACTGCAGTGAATGCGAATCTCAATAACGCTCAGGCGGCATATTTCAATACACTTGCTACGTATGGACTCACAAAAGAATCCACAGAGAAGGACTTGGAAAATGCGCGCATCGCTCTCGAAAATGCCCGCTCCACGAAGGCAAATACCTATACTTCCACCGAGAAACAGCTTCAGTTGGCACAAACTCAACTCGACAATATCCTCACTCAGAAGGGAAACACCGAGAAGACCACCACGCTTTCCGTGAGCCTTGCAACCAAGTCTCGGGATCAGGCGAAATTGACTCTTGCCAATTTTGAAAAAACCTCGGCAGATAGCCTCAAATCGCTTCGTACCAAACAGGCAGGCTTATATGCTACGGCAGGAGTAACCCTCGATAGTGCTCTCGTATCACTCGATAGTGCCTTGACACAAGCGGATACCATACTCGGGGTCACTGATACCAATCGCACATTGAATGATGCGTATGAAATATATCTCGGTGCCAAAAATATCGTCATCAAGACCTCTGCAGAGCAGTCATTTTCTACTGCAAGGAATTTGTATGATACCATCTCAAAGACGAAGGATTTTACACCTTCCTCAGCGATAACTTCGCAGATCTCGAACATAATTGCACTTGCGAATGCTACGAATAATACATATGAACTTCTCATTTCCGTGTTGGATAATTCTCTTGCTTCCAGTACTTTCCCACAGACTTCCCTTGATGGCATGAGGGCAACCGTTTCTGCGAAACAATCCGGAGTAATTCAGGTTCAATCGGGTCTCGTGGGTCTCAAAAATAGCATTGACGATCTTGAAAACACACTTTCCTCTACCGAAACAACCATAGCAACCACGAGAACCTCCCTTGAAACAGGGCTTTCTATAGCCGAAACCAGTCTCCAAAATGCACAAGCGGGGACCACCTCAAGTCTCGACGGTATCAATGGCACCGAAACTCTCACTCGTTCGCAACTGGAAAACACGATTGCAATCGTAAAAAGCACTCGTGATAGTGTGGATAATGCCCTCAAAATCGCCGAAGCACAGTATGATAGTACCAAGGCGAAACTCCAGAGTCAATTGACCGGTGTCAAAACCCAACTGGATGCTTCAAAATGACAGAAAGACGTCGCATCTATTCAAGCGGAAAATGGACTCATCCGTGCACCATTCGATGGGGTAATCCTGACAAAAACAGTGGAACTTGGAGCTTTGGTGAGTCCCGGAACTCCCGTATTTACGATCGGGGACGATTCTGGATTCGTTGTTCGAACGGATGTGAATCCCGATCTGGTTGGATCCCTCAAAATCGGACAAATAGCTACGATCTCAAAAGATTCCAAAACTTTTACGGGAAATGTTTCACTTCTGTCTCCCGGGTCAGATGCGACGACACGTATGTTTCGGGTAGAATTCACCCTGCAAGATAGTGCCAAAGCAAAAGAAATCTTGCATATCGGAGATTTCTCGGATGTATTTCTGACTATTCTGAAATCGGATATCAAAACGCTCTCTATTCCATTTTCTGCACTTATTAGCGATGGACAAGGGGGATTCATAGTCTATATTTCAGGAAACGATGGAATGGTTACGAAGAAGGCGGTAAAAGTCGGTGCTCAAAACGAATCACGAGTGGAGATACTGAATGGAATCTCCGAGGGGGATAGGGTTGTTGTTTCTGGAGCATTGAATCTCCAAGATGGGGATATAGTGGTGGAAAAATAAAATCTATTGTAGAGACAAGGCGGTCTTGTCTCTACAAAATATGAAATTCTAACAAAACAATATGATCGAACCAGAATCCAAATTCCGCGAAAAATATCGCGTCCCGTCGAATCGGTTGAAGGGGTATGATTATTCGTCCGAAGGTGTCTATTTTATCACTATTTGCACGAAAAATTGCGAGAATTATTTTGGGGAGATTGTTGAGGGGAAGATGGTTTTGAATGAAATAGGGAAGGTAGCAGATAGATTTTTACGGGAAATTCCAGATCATTTTCAGAACGTGTCGATTGGTGAATATGTGATAATGCCGAATCATGTGCACATTGTCATAATGATCGGATTGTGATGTTCTGTAGAAATACGACCGTCTGTAGAGACAAGGCAGTGCCTTGTCTCTACGTCAGGATCAAATCCAAAACCCAGTCGATTCCAGAACCAATGAAAATGAACAATATCCGCCATCGTAGGTTCCTATAAATCCATCTGTACCAAAACCATAAACACCATGCAAGAAAATGTATTTTTCGCCTGGCAACCCAACTACCACGACCACATCATCCGCGACGAAGACGAATTGAACCGCATTCGCCAATACATCGTCGATAACCCGTTGCAATGGGAATACGATGAGGATTATCGGGAATAAAAAAATGATAACCGTAGAGACAAGGCAATGCCTTGTCTCTACTACTACTACAAAACTACAAAACAATACAAAACATTTTTAATTTCAATTTTCACACCATGTCTCCAAAATCCCAAGAATCTCTCTATCTTGAGAAGCTCACCTACGATCCGAAGCTCGATGACTCATGGTTTGCTTTCTTCATCGATCGTAAACGCTTTCTCTTTCTCCTTATCGGGATTATCTGTATCGTTGGGTATCTTGGAGTCACATCCTTGCCACTCGAATCGAACCCTGAAGTGAGCATCGGTATTGGAATCGTTTCCGTAGCACTCCCGGGCGGAAGTCCCGAAGTCATGGAAGATCTCGTGACCAAGAAGCTCGAAAAAGAGATCTCCAAGATTAAGGGAATCGACACGATGAGTTCGACTTCCATGAATTCCGTTTCTGTTATCAGTGTGCAATTCAAATCGGACACGGATATTGCTACCGCAATGCGTGATCTCAAGGATAAGACCGATCTCGTCAAACCGAAACTCCCAGCCGACGCGAAAGATCCGATCGTGAAAGAAGTTTCATTTGACGATACGCCCATTTGGACATTTTCACTTGCGGGAAGATACGATGGATTCAAGCTCCGTGAATACGCAAAACTCCTTCAAGAGGAACTGGAAAAGAACACGCTTGTATCGGAGGTTACCATCTCCTGAGGCGATGAGACGGAATATGGGGTATTTATCGATCCGAAAAAACTCGATGCGTACGGACTTACTCTTTCCTCCGTCAATAGCACGCTTGCAGCCTTGAATTTCACCATCCCCGTTGGGCAGTATGATATCGGCGATTATACGCACTCATTTAATATCGACGAGCGATATTATACTATCGCGTCTCTTCGTGATTTGGTAGTGGCAAAGACAGGTGTGACCGGGATTATCCATCTCTCGGATATCGCCCGGATCGAGGAAGTAGCTAAAAAACATACAACCATGGCTCGTCTCTCGGACAAAGGGAGTAATCCGGAACCGGCTGTAACTCTCGGGGTGGTGAAGAAAAAATGAGGCTCTATCGTCAATCTCGTAACTGAAGGAGAAAAGGCAATCGAAGCACTTCGCACCAGCGGAATCATCCCAGCTGATGTGATTATCACAACCGTACTTGATCAGTCAGAACGCATCAAACTTGATCTTTCGCATCTCATCCGAGACGGACTCATTACTGTTGCGCTCGTATTCATCACCCTTTTCCTCGTCATCGGAATCAGAGAAGCACTCGTTGCCGGAGCAGCAGTTCCACTCGTGTTTCTCATCACATTTGGAGTTATGTCGGCTTTTCATCAGACGCTCAATTTCCTCTCGATGTTTGCACTCATCCTTTCGTTGGGACTCCTCGTAGATGATGCGATCGTTGTTATCTCGGCATTCAATCAGTATCATAGAACCGGAAAATTCACTCCGAAACAGGCTGCCTTACTGGTTCTTCGTGATTATAAGCAAGTACTTACTTCCACGACACTGACGGTCGTATGGATATTTTCTGCTATGCTCTTCATGACCGGGCTCATAGGGAAATTCATATTTTCCATTCCATTCGTTATCACGGTGACACTTATCGCTTCGTTGGTTGTAGCGCTCACTATAAATCCGGCATTGGCAGTATTGTTTGTGGGTGGCTCCCCCCGCCCTGCGGGCACCCCCCTCACTGAGGGGGGTAATACCGAAAACCCCCCTCAGTGAGGGGGGAAGAGCGAAGCGAAGGGGGGGGCTTGGTCCGCTGTCCTCAATAAAGGACTTATCTCTATTCATCCACTCGAAGAATTCTATGCCCGCACGATCGATCGACTCCTCTTGACTCGAAAGAAAGCAAAATGGTTTGTTTTCAGTGTATTCCTTCTCTTTGTTTCTGCTCTCATCCTTCCGATAAGTGGGGCTCTGAAGAGTGATTTCTTTCCCAAAACCGATGCGGATCAGATGTTTATAAATATCGAGACGGAAGCGGGAACGAAACTGGATATCACTTCGGAAATTACCAAGAAAGTCGAAGAATTGCTGGTTCATGAGAAAGATATCGCGAGCTTTTCGACAAATATCTGATCACAGGTATCGGTTGGAAAGACAAGCGGTGGAAGCACGAGCGGCTCGAATTTTGCCGGTATATCCATCAATCTCGTAAAGAAAGAATATGGACGCAAGGAGTTGTCTACGGTGATTGCAGAACGTCTCCGAACTGCAGTCAAAACGATCTCCGATGCAAAAGTCTCGGTTGTAGAACTTTCTTCGGGTCCTCCAGCCGGAGGAGACTTCGAGCTCAAAATTTCTGGTGCTGATTTTCGTGTCATGGAACAGATCGCAAATGATGTGAAGAGAATGCTCGCGACGGTGCCAGGAGCCATCAATATAGAAACTTCCCGCAAACCACTTCCGCTCGAATTCCGGCTCTCGTTCGATTCTGACAAACTTTCCCTCTACAATCTGACGCTTCCGCAGGTTTCTCTCTTTCTCAAGAATGCGATCGATGGAACCGATGCGACAACTATCTACAAAGGGGATGATGAAATCGCAGTACGTACCCGTTATGAAACCGGTTCTATCAATACGATCGACAAGATCAAAGATCTGAAAGTCAAAAATAATCTCGGACAGGATGTATTTGTCCGAGATATCCTGAAAACCGAGTTTGAACCGTCGGTATTCTCTATATCCAGAATCGATCAGAAACGAGTTATATCCGTTACCGCTTCCGCTTCTGCCGGAGCCAATGCCAAATCACTTCTTGCAGGATTCACTGAAAAATCCAAGAACTATAAACTTCCAGCGGGATATGAGTTCTCTACAGGAGGAGCCAATGAGGAAAATACGAAATCCGTTCAATCGCTTCTCATCGCTATGGTATTCGGTATGTTCTTTATCGTCGCAACACTCATTATCCTTTTTGATTCGTACAAACAGTCGGTTATGGTGCTCGTCACCATTCCGCTCTCGCTTATCGGAGTATTCTACGGACTCACGCTCTTCGGGCAACCGCTCTCGTTCCCGGGGCTCATCGGGCTCGTTGCGCTCTTCGGGATCGTCGTCCGACACGGTATCATCCTCTTCGACAAGATCAATCTCAACCGTCGTGAAGGCATTCCGTTCCGCGAATCGGTCATAGACGGTGGGAAATCCCGTCTGGAACCCGTGTTCCTTACCTCGGTCTGTACCGTCCTTGGGATGATCCCATTAACGCTCTCGAATCCGACCTGGACGTCGCTCGGACTCTCGATCATCTTCGGGCTTTCCGTTTCGACCGTGTTCACACTCCTCGTTCTTCCGGCGTTGTATTTCCTTTTCGTGAAGGAAAAATAGATGTATTTCTTTCTCAAAGGGGACTCACAGCATGAAGCTTGGGTCTTCTTTTTTGGAGATTTTTGATTTTTGGATACTATACCCGTCAATATTTTTCAAACACATTTTTTATGACAGAAAAAACACAACAAAAAGAGCAGATTTCGAATTGGAAGCTCTATCTGGAGATACTCGCAAAACAAGTATGTATCAGAAAATCCCTGTATTGGCTCCTGCCTCTTCTTTTGGTGTACGTGGCGATGGTCGTGACCGAGCCGTATTTTTATAAACTCTTTGTCGATACGCTTCAGACAACTCTCGGGAAACCGGAGCTTTTTGAACAGACTTCCCTCTATTTCATACAGATTTCAGTTCTTTGGATCGTGCTTGTGTTTCTCTCGATCGGGACTTTTACGCTCTATGATTTTTCCCTCAATACACTTGCAAATAAAGGATGGAAGGAATTTTCCCTTGAAACTTCCAAGAAAATGCTCCGTCTCCCGATGGACTACCATATATCCACCAATCCGGGAGAGAAACAGAAGGTGTACGATAGGGGAGTGGATACAGTCTGGAATGTGGCATACGAAACATACGTAAGCATACTTCCGCAGATTCTCATATTTGTCTCCCTGCTCGCATTCGGTTTCTTTATCAACCCGCTTATGATGCTCGCATCGCTTGCGATACTTCCTGTTGGGGTGCTGGTTTCTATTACTATCGGAAAAAGAGCTCATACGCTTCAAAAAACCGTCAATAATCTCTGGGACAAGATTTTCGGAAGGTTTGGCGATGGACTTACGAATCTTGGGATTATCCGACTCTATGCTCGGGAAAAACAGGAAAACATACTTGTTGGATGACTTATCGATACTGCTTCCCGTGAACAATTTCAGATCCGGAAACTCTGGTGTTTTCTGAATGCCTGAGGGAAGATCCTCGAATTTGTCGGAAAAGTCGGAGTGACGATCGTGGGAGTATTCCTCATCCTCCATGGTCGTATGACCATCGGAGATCTCTTCTTCTTCGTGGCGATCGCGAGTCGAATCTACGCACCGCTTCAATCGCTCGAAACCTCGTACCGAAATATCGTTCGATATGTTGCGGATTTTTCCAAAGTTCGCACGATTCTCCATATGGCAGATGAGCCAGACACTGGAACAAAAATCTTAAAATGATTACACAACACCCTCACCTACAATCATCTCTCCTTCTCCTACCCATCCAATGATCGCGAGGTGCTCCGGGATATTTCTTTCGAGATCAGGAAAGGTCAGAAAGTCGCCTTTGTCGGGCATACCGGTTCTGGAAAAACCACGTTGACCCAGCTTCTGACCCGTTTCTATGACCCGATTTCCGGTTCCATCGAGATTGACGGAACGGATATCCGGGATTTCACTCTGGAAAGCTATCGATCCAAACTTGCGGCCGTTTTTCAGGATACCACGCTTTTCAATGATACCATCCGCCACAATCTCGAATACGTGCGTGACGGCGTGACTTTCGAGCAGATCCAGGATGCATGTCGGAAAGCAAATATCCTCGAATTCATCGAAGGACTGGAAAAATGATTCGATACCGAGGTGGGGGAGCGGGGGCTCAAGCTCTCGGGTGGGGAGAAACAACGACTCGCGATCGCCCGTGCGATCATCGCCGACCCGGAGATCCTCATCCTCGATGAGGCGACGAGTGCTCTCGATGCCAAGACGGAGCGACTGATCCAGGATTCATTCAATACCCTCATGGAAGGGCGAACTTCCATCATCATCGCGCATCGTCTCTCGACCATCCGTCATGCCGACCGGATTTTCCTCTTCGAGAAAGGCGAGCTTATTGGTCAGGGTTCTCACGACGAGCTTTATGTTTCGAGTCCAGTTTATCGCGAGATGGTGGATTATCAGAAGAATGGGTTCGTGGAGGAAGAGGAGATCGCATCGTAAATACATATCTCCATATATTCTCGTGTCCTACGATACTTCGTTTTTGCTCTTTTTCAAATACATCGCATCACCGAAACTGAAAAAACGATACATATGCTCGATGGCATATCGGTAAGCTTCCTGAGCATTTTCCCGACCGAGGAAACTGGAAACAAGGATAAAAAGCGTACTTTTCGGGAGATGAAAATTCGTGATGATTTCGTCCACAACTTGAAACGGATATTCTCCATATATGAAGAGTGCACTGCGAAAAAAGAGCGTTTTTCTGTCGGGGGAGAACGAGACGGAAGAGAGGGGATTGACCTCTCTGACAAGAGTCTTTTGATTCCAAAATTCTCGCACCTCCGTACTGCAATCGATATCGTCCCGAATGAGATTCCAGAGGTAGGGGAGGGATTCGAGCGTTCGCGTCACGGTCGTCCCAACCGCGAGAATATTTTTTTGTTCCTGTTTCCGCATCGCGATAGTCTCGAATATGGAAACCGGAATTTCTGCACGTTCCGCGTGCATGACATAATCACGGATATCTTCCTCGGAGATGTTCTTGAAAGTCCCGAGTCCGACATGGAGCGTGACAGTGTGAGTTTCTATTCACTTTTTTGAGTTAATAGTCAAAACGTGTTGCTAAAATAACGAATAAATGGCATTATAGTGCTGTTT
>JAQTWO010000059.1 GCA_028689245.1 Candidatus Altimarinota bacterium
CAAGTCCAACATCCGTGAATCCAAGTCCAACATCCGTGAATCCAAGTCCAACATCCGTGAATCCAAGACCAACATCCGTGAATCCAAGACCAACATCCGTGAATCCAAGACCAACATCCGATATGGCTCCTATATCTACCCTCCCTATATCTTTGCAACTCACTGTGGATAGAAAGATTTCATCTATTCCACTTGAAATGCAGAAAAATTGGATTGGAGAAATCATAAAGAAACTTGAGATTCTGCAAGACAGAAATCTCTCTGAAAAAACTTTGGCAACTGTTCAATCGCTTAAGTCTTATCTGGAGATAAAAATGGAGGGGATAAATACTGAGGATAATAATGGAGAAATTTTGAATATCTTAAATTAAATCCACTTAGTTTATGATTATGAATAATGGCGAGGAAAGGAAACAAGTTATATTGAAAAGCTGGAGAAAACTAGCAACTATATTATCAACTCATAGTAATTTACATTACTATTTTGTTGGTGGTCTGGGGGTCAGAATGAGGGCTGCATCGCTATACTCTCGAGATATTGCCCTTGAAGATCTCCGTAATCATGGTGATATTGATCTCATCATTTTTGACGAAAATTTCATTCCATTTCTGGAAGTCTTTCAAGATCAGGGCTATGATATCTGGCATACTCCACCGGTAGGACTCTCTACCGATGCCGGGGGAGAGTTTCATTCTGTGTCGATGTGTGATCGCGAAACGTGAATCGATATTGGCTTATTTCGTGCATCAAAGCATGATCATGGGAGATTGATAACAACGAACTATAGAAAGGTTTTTCATCCTTTGCAATCTTTCGATGATACGCCTATTCAAGTAGGTAATCTGAAATTAAAAACTATGACGATCGAATGGTTGTACTTTATGTCGATTTTTCAAACAGGAGAAAAGAAACAAGATGGACAGCTCATTTTCTGAGGAGTGGATTTTCATAGATTTCATGATCTACAATTGAACCATTACGAGACAAGTAGTAATCCTTATGATTATTATAGATCCGTAGATGAATATGATTTCATCCTCAAAAAAGCAAATGTCTTGAATTTATAAGCTCCCTTCAGGACAGTAATCCAGATAAGATAATCAATCTCTTGCTTTTCTAACTTTCTCGTTATGCTCTCAAGCTACATCCCACAAATCCAACCCGAACACCTCTGTGAAGCTCTCAAACTCTGCTCCGTTCGAAAGCACGGCGAGGAGTACTTTGTCGGGAAAAAAGACCAGTCCGGGAATATTACCGAGGTTCCATTTTCGGATATAGCGAATAGCGATACGTACGAAGGAAAGCCACTTATCAGAACCTATTCTTCTGGTCATGTATTTCTCGATGCGACTCGCGAAAAAGTCTGACTCGTGACGACCGAGAAAGACGGGAAAATCCAGCATCAATTCACGGGCGGAAGTCCGATGGAGGATATAAACAAGGAGGTATTCTACACAGTCGATGGAACCGTGAAAGTCCATATCGACAAAGTCGAGGACAACGCGATAATCCGCACCTATAACAGAACAGGGGCAAAAGTCGCAGAACCATGGAACGAGATTCCTCTGGTCGATTGGGTACTCATGGAGAACCGCGATGAGACTGAGGCGGACTTCTGGAAGCTCGTATGTCTCATGCACTTCGTGGTGAAAGAGTACGAATGAGAAATTGGATATAAGAGTGGCGTTGAATACACCGTAGGAGTGGATTGGCACTCCATCAATGCACTTCTCACCACTCCTAATGTCGCACCGAATGCGTACTTGGTTGCGAAAAAAGCTCAGGAACTCCTAAAGAATCAATAAAATTATCTTTTCTCACTTTTCTCTATGACAACACAGGATACACACGCTATGCAAGCAAATCTCCTCTTCAATCCAGCCGGAAAAGACGAGGTGGAAGTTCGAACTATCATCAAAGGTGCCACTACCGGGCTTTTCAATCTCAATGCGGTCAAATACCCATGGGCGAAGTCACTCTATCAGGTCATGATCGGGAATTTCTGGGTGCCGGAGAAAGTATCCGGACTCAAGGACGATGCTCGCATGTTCCATACCGACCTGACTGCCGAGGAGCAGCGGGCATACAAGGGGATCCTCTCGTTTCTCATATTCCTCGACTCCATCCAAACGGTCAATCTTCCGCATTTTTCCGACTTCATAACGTCTCCTGAGGTCAATCTGATCCTCTCGATCCAGGCATTTCAGGAATCTATCCACTCCCAGTCGTATGCGACCATCCTCGAATCGGTGGTGGATAGCAACGAGCGTGACGAGATTTATTATTTCTGGCGTAGTGACAAAATCCTCCTGGAGCGAAATAAATACATCGGTCAGATATATCAGGACTTCATAGATACTCCGTCCGATGCGAATTTCTTCCGTGGAATCGTGGCGAACTTCCTCCTGGAATCCCTCTATTTCTACAATGGATTCGCATTCTTCGATACGCTCGTGGATCACATTAAGATGCCGGCAACTGGGCGAATGATTGCGTACATCAGGCGTGATGAACTTACACATATCACGATATTTGCTAATATCATCAAGGAAATCAAACGCGAGTTCCTGGAGATTTACAATGAGCAGGTTATCCTCGATATGATGGACACTGCCGTGAAACAGGAAATCGAATGGAGTACGCATATTCTCGGGAATCGTATCCCGGGGATCAATGGTCAGACTACAGCCGATTATACGAAATGGCTCGCTGATCAGCGACTTGGTATGCTCGGAATTGCTCCGCTCTACAAAGAAGCTATCACCAATCCGTACAAGCATCTTGAGCGTCTTCAGGATCCGAACGCGGATAAATCGAACTTCTTCGAATCGACGGTGGTGAATTATACACAATCCTCCAGTATGAACGGAAGTTGGGAATTTTAATTGACAAGTAATTGTATTTACGTATATATAGTTTGTTTATATGTATATTACATTTCATGTATGACTACTACTACACTATTAGGGTCTTTTCGAGAGGTTGCTTTTCCGAGAAGTTACGGATCGCTTCATGCAGGGGTGGGGAAAGATCTCAAGAGAGAAGCATTTGATGCCATAGGGGTTTCGGTGCTTGCGGAACTGAGACGCGTCTTCGGTACCTGAGGAGAGGCTCTTGTCAGGGAACTCAAAGGAAATCCTGAAATTTATAATAGCGGGGAAATATATGTATTTCCCCCAGAGATCCAACAATCGATTCAGCAAAGCAATACTCGATACATGGAATCCAAAAATCCTTCCCCGAAAAAAACATAGAAACATCAAGCATGACGATTTGGCACATGACGAATATCTTTGCTTGCACTCTTTTCGAAAAAACATATACTCCTTGGCAATAGCATCCATATATATTCTCTATGAATTATTTCGATCAGGTTTTTTTCAGCAAGTACCTCAGGGAAGGGGATGAGCTTATTTTCGTCTGTCATAGGCATCCTTTGCTTATCGTAGATAGAGTTATCGTGACACTTTTCGTCGGACTGGCACTCCCGACATTTTTCTATTACAACAATTCGTTTTCCCTCCAATCTCTCGTTCCATTTCTCTATTTTGAGATATACGCTGTATCACTCTATATCTATTTGATTTACAAGATATTTGATTGGTACAATGATGTATGGCTCATAACGGAATCCTGAGTCGTGGATATCGACTGGGATATCTTTGCCCGCCATGTCATCTATATCGATTACCACGATATCAAAGGCTCCGAGATTCAGAGCCATTCTTTCTGGGATTCCATCTTTCATAAATGAGATGTGATTCTCTATACTGCCGGAGATGAGGACAATTTCATCCTGGAGTGAGCCGAGCATCCGCATGATATAACGGATCATATCGAGGAGGTTATCCAGGAAATAGAAGAAAAAAAGCACCATAAGGAAAAAGCACCGCTGGAACTCTTGCTTCATACCCTCACGGAAGTGGTGCGTGAACACCTGGAATGAGGTGTCCATGAAACACCCGAAGAGGAATCGGAATGAGAGAGGGAAGTGGAGAGAGTTCTCGCAAAAAAAGGCACGATCGATCTCCGTTAATTTTCCTGCAAAAACATTTGGCTTTTCTTTTTATATTGCATATAATAATTTCTTCTATCGCGAGAGTGATAGAAAGTAATAATTAACCCCCTAATCCTATGAAACTTGAGAAAAAAATACAATTGAAGAATCTTGAACACAATAAAGAAGTCGTGGAACGGCTCGTAGATGAGAATCTCTCTGGGAAACTCGATACGTATCTCCAAAGAATGGATGGAGAAAGTGTAGAGGGAACTATCTCTCTCGTACTGGAAGAGAACAAAATCGGACGTTTCAATGGAACGCTCAATGTGACTATTGATGGGAAAGTTTTTCACTACGAACGTGAGGATTTCAAGAAACTCGATGACTTGGTGAACCATCTATTCGACCACCTCAAAGAAGATCTTGGTAAAAAGTAATATGAGAATTATGCGACAAATATTCGTCATCCCGAATTTAGTTCGGCCCTAAAGGATAGACTTCGCTCAGATTTTCCGCTTTTTTTGAAAAGGAAAAAAGGAAGATTCTTCGCCGAATGCAATCCTTCAGGACTGAAACAAGCTCAGAATGACGTTTTTTTCTAAAAACTAACAAACATTCCATGACCATATTTCTCGGTATTCTTCTGGCACTTTTCATCTTTTCTGTCATCGTGTTTTTCCATGAACTCGGGCATTTTAGTATGGCGAAAAGATTCTGAGTGAAAGTGGATGAGTTCGGTATCGGTATACCGCCCCGGGCTGCTCAGATTGGGCGAGATAAAAGTGGAACTATCTACACTCTCAATTGGCTCCCGATAGGTGGTTTTGTCAAGATGAAAGGAGAGGAGATGAACGAAGCAGGAGTGCACGATCCCGATTCTCTTGCAAGCAAGAGCTTTTGGCAACAGTCTGCGGTCATTTTGGCAGGAGTATTCATGAATTTCGTTTTTGCATTCGTGATATTTTCAACTCTTTTCATGATCGGGATTGAACCGCTTGGTATAAATACCAAGTTTCAAACTGCGACGGAGACGAAACTTATTCCGTCCTTTGATGAAGCGGTGCGCATCGGTTTGATAAAAACCGATGGTATCGTTCTTTCTCCCATGACCGGAAGCGTTGCACAAAAATCAGGAATCCTCGAAAACGATATCCTTCTCTCTATTGATGGACAAACAATCAATCGTCCCGATGAAATGATCGCACAAGTGAAACAATCGACTGTTGCACTTGATTTCGTAGTGCGTGGAACTGGAGGGGTTCGACATGTTTCCGTGATCCCGGAGAGTGGGAAAATCGGAAGTTATGTCGGATATAACGTGACCGAAATTCGTAAGGATTTCCGTTATAAATATGGATTTCTTGAATCTCTCCAAGAATGAGGACGAGAGACGTATCGACAATCTGCCATGACCCTCGAACTTCTCGGAAGTCTGGTACAAAAGATCGTCAGACCGAAGGCTCCAGCAGAGCGAACCGAAGCAGTTAAGAGTCTCTGAGGTCCGATAGCGATCGGGAATCTCTTTGTTAATCTCCTCGATGCAAAGGTGGCAGTCTCGGTTATCTTTCTTATCGCGGCCCTTATCAGCATCAATCTGGGGGTATTCAATCTCCTCCCATTTCCAGCGCTCGATGGCGGAAGATTCGTATTTCTCATCATTCATCGAATCGTAGGACTCTTCTCGAAGAAAAAAACACTTCATGGAAAGATCGAGCAATACATACATATCGGAGGATTCTCATTCCTCATACTCCTGAGTATATTTGTTGCATATCAGGATATAGTGAAGCTTATTTTTAGATAATTTGACAAAATAATAATAAGAAGTAATATACAAGCGTCTAGTTTTTACTGGCAAGGGAATTGGTCTCTCAAAATCAATCGATTTCTCCTTGTCCAGACCAATTGGATGAAGAGAAGGAGTTTCTGATGAAAACAAAGCAAGTAGTAGTATTGGTATTCTTTTTTATTGCAATATCAGCAACAAATGCCACCACATTGGCCCAAAAAAGGGCCGAAGAATCCAACAAGGAATTCTTAGCAACATGTGATCGTGTCAAAAGTCTGGTAAAGCCAAGAAACGGAAAGGTTTTTGAGATGTCAGAGCTTACGTCGTCAGTTGACATTACTTGTTTTCTTATAGATCCAGATGCCTCAGTGCCCGAAGGATTAACGGAAGAGCAATATAGAGAGTGGGAAACTACCACTCGAAAAAATACCGCGGAATTAAAAGCGGAATTAAAAAAGATATCTCAGAGCAAATAGTCAAGTTGCTCCAACTCCTCAAATGAAAACTCACCCTCTGTCTCGCTAAAATCAAGCGACCAAGGTGGGTTTTTCCATTCTTACCAAGTGCCATAACCCGACATTGGCAGTATTTTCATTTCCAGAAAAAAGACTTTTCCATATAATGCCGTTCTTGTATATCATAAGAACGGCATTTACTATGTTTGAATTCAAAGTACAGAAAACGGATCGTTTCGCACGTGCAGGGACTCTCACTACTCCGCACGGAGATATACAAACACCCATATTCATGCCGGTTGGGACACAGGCGAGCGTCAAATGAATCCACAAGGATCACATCATGGAGATCGGGAGTCAGATCATGCTTTCCAATACTTACCATCTCTATCTGCGTCCCGGAGATGAGACGATTGCTCACTTCTGAGGACTTCATGAGTTTATGAATGTGGATATCCCCATCCTCACGGATAGTGGAGGATTTCAGGTATTTTCTCTCGGGAATATGAAAAACTCTCCGGGATCAAAAGCTGCCCTCACCCCCAACCCCTCTCCCAAAGGGCGAGGGGAGGAAAAAAATGTTTCTCTCGTGAAGATTACCGAAGACGGAGTGGAGTTTCGGTCGCATCTTGATGGGTCGAAACACATGTTTACTCCCGAGCGTGCCATGCAGATTCAAGCGAATCTTGGAGCCGATATCATCATGGCATTCGATGAATGTGCACCAGGACAATCGCCGAAATACTATGCTCGTGCAGCCATGGGACGAACCCATCGTTGGGCAGAGCGATGCGTAAAGGAACATGCCATCCAACAAGCACGACGTGAGTCTGATGGACTCCATCCACAAGCACTCTTTCCGATTGCTCAGGGGGTTATATTCGATGATCTCAGAGTAGAATCTGTCAAATTCATCGGAAATCTGCCCGCTCCAGGGATGGCAATCGGAGGACTTTCTGTCGGAGAATCGAAAGAAGATATGATGCGAATCCTCGATGCTATTGCTCCACATCTTCCGATCGAGAAACCACATTACCTCATGGGGGTTGGAACTCCAGAAGATCTTATAGAAGGAATTTATCGAGGAATCGATATGTTCGACTGTGTCCTCCCGACACGACTCGGACGACACGGAGTTGCTTATACTTCTCGCGGAAATATCAAAGTGACCAATGAAAAATACCGACTTGAAAAGGCGGGAATCTACACTCGACCTGAGTATTCGACTATGGTTTCTCGAACATATTCGCTTGGATATCTTCGTCATCTCTTCAAAGTCGGAGAGATGCTCGCAGGACAACTGGTTTCTCTTCACAATATGGAGTTCCTCTTAAATCTCGCACGTGAAGCCAGAAATGCTATTCTCGAAGGAAGGTATGAGGATTTCAGAAAGGATTTCTGGAGTGAATACAAAATATAGACAATTGTTTTTTCTCGAGGAGTCACTATCCGGTAATGGCTCCTTTCAGTGTCTTTGGATTCAGGATACCTGCTTCATTCATAAATCCTTTCATTTGTGCGAGTTTCTTGAATCATGTTTGAGGATGTCCATTCCCTACGAGACTGAGTGCTTGCCTGAAATCTGTTCTCAGGGTATCTATACCAACCCCATTTCTCATTTCGATACCGAGTGCGCTCGCCATAGATTGGAGAAAGAGTATCTGCTCTTTTGCTCAAAAGTCTCCATCATTATCATTTACGCCATTTCCTTGTTTGCTGCAAGCTTGCATGATTTCCGTCAGAACTGATGGTTGTATGGACATCATAGCTTCGAGTCCGGTATTTTGGAGGAGTCGACAACTTTTAATATGTCCCGGGAGTTCATGAGGAAACATGGACGTGTGATTTCCGCCGATTATTACTCGATACCGTGATGGTCCGATTTTTTCGATCTCCACAGGAGTTGCATCGGGGTCTGGGGAAAGACGAATCATTTTTTTGCTTCCTACAGAGAGGGTATTTAACGTCTCTTCCGATACTTTTCCCATATATACACTTTCTTTTTTCGTATTTTCTTCCGATCCTCGGGAATCCTCTCATTGCTCGAATCGGGATGCCTCTTTTTTATCGGACTTTTCCCGAGATGTTTTTTCTTTGGGAATCCTCTCTTTTTCGTAGATTTTGTATTCTTGATTGAATTCGTTGTTTTCTTTTTGCATCTCTTCCACAACTTGTTCGATTCTTTTTTTTCATGAAATCAGATTTTCGATATTCGATTGATGGATCGTTTGATTTACCATATCCGTCATCTCTGCTTCCTTGAGAGCTCTTTTTGCTTCATTTTCAGTATCGTTGGCATTTTTTTCGAGCTCTTTTCTTTTCTTCGGATCCATTTCTTGATTGGCTTTGAGTTTATCGGCTTTCGCCTGTATTGCTTTCTTTTGTGCTACAATCTTTTGTATCCCGAGGACCTGGGTGGTATTTTTTTGAATATCTTTAATCGTAAGCTCCAGTTTATATTCCTTATTATACTGATCAAATATCTTGTATATTTCAGGAAGTTGGTTGAGTCCTCTTTGTTTCATAAGTTTTTCGAGCATACCGTCGACAATGGCGTCGGATTCTTTTTCTTTTGTAGGATTGCTTGCGAGAAGACGCTTTTTCAGATCCCTCTTGAAGGCATCTTTTATGGAGTTGAGATTATGGTCCAGAAATAAGAGCATAGCGTCCAGTTCATTTTTGCTTTTGAAAGTTTCGATATTTTTGAGGAATTCTTTTGGTGAACTGAGAGTATCTATGATAGTGATGATATATCAGAGCCCTTTTCCTATGAGGATGTTTTTTGCAATGAGACTCTCTGGTCACTCCTCTTTATTCCCCCCGCTTCTCCAAAGTTGACCAAGCTGAAATAAGATATTGTTTCCAAACTTATTTATAAGCACTTCAGGTTTTAACATCCCTTTGCTGCTCAGATATGAGAAATAATTCGCGAGAGCCTTTGAGTTAATATCTTCTGCTTTGGTTCCATTGTTCAAGGTACTCTCGAAATCCTGTATGGAAATAAAGTAGTTTCACTTTTCCTTATTGAAGCCATGGAGTCCTTTATCTGAAAATCCGTGTGTTTTGAGATCGTTTGTTTCTGCGAATCAGAGTTTTTTACTTACTTCTTGTTCCGCTCTTTTGTTCGTCTCGAATAGGACTTCG
>JAQTWO010000060.1 GCA_028689245.1 Candidatus Altimarinota bacterium
AAGCGACACACTCAAAAATCTCCAATGAGAACATCCTAAGAAATATACTCTTCTAGCAAATATTGAAGCATTATTGGCTCAATATTCCCCCGAAAATAATGCAAATGAGCTACGTTCTTGTACACGCATACCGGAATTACTTTCTCAAACGGAAGAACTTTCGAAAGAAACTTCATCTAAAATATCTGCCCTTCATGTTGAAACAATTGTACTCAACAGAACTCGTCCACTCGCACGTATTACACAAGATCATCGTGATTGGGTCGCAAGTATTCTTCTCGGTACCGCCGCCGCCAATAATGAGCATGTTACCCAAGCTGCCTAAAGTAGGTTTGAACTCATATTTCGTAGGAGTCTCATGTTGGGAAAATATATTTTGCAAATTGAAAAACAAGAGAGGTTTTGTATACAGGAAGAGCCGGATGAACACTACACCCCTACGAGCACTGTCGCATACTCAATAGTGATTTCCTGAAATTTCGGCACCAGATAGGCATGAACCCGCATACCCGGGGATCCGGAAATCGCAGCCGGTCCAAGCTCATGGAATGGAACGACGGGGAAATAGATGGTTCCGTCTCCTCTCGAGGAGGTAATCACGGCATCGGGATCACGGAAAGTTCCATCGTGCGTGAGGGCGAATACCGTACCGGATTCGACAGTTCTGAGCACTCATTCGTTTTCCGGAGCTTCGTGCTTCTTGATATATTCACAATCGTCCCGACTCAGTGTCACCACTTCCACCACTCATGGAATAGACGCAAGCAATCTCCGTTGCCCCTCAGTCACAGGATCGATGAGTGCCACTCTTTCGTCACTCTGCTCTTTTTTGTGCAGGGAGAACAATTGATCCAGACTCTGGACCGCATCCCTCTGTTCGTCCGAAAGGGCTGCGAGAGCATTGACGATAGAGTACACTTTCCCGACTTTTGGGACGAAATTTGCCTGAAAATGCTCTCCGTCTTTTCCACTGATACTCCGTGCAAAAAAGGTTCCGTACCCGAAAAAGTATCCGAGTGCACTATTCTTGCTACACGCACAATCTTGGATGTTGTTGTAGCGGATACTCATCGCATACTGGGAAAAGAGTCCGTTTCGCACAAAGAGCGTGATCTTCTGATTCCCGATAAACAACCCGGATTTGGAATGGAGAAAATGTTCGTACAAAAAGACCGCGGTAATCACGCACACGAGACTCGCACCCGCATAGATCCAGTCCGAAAAAAGGAACACTCCGATCATGGTAGGAATCCCTATAATAAGGGACCATTTGATTATATGCAGTACGAACACGATCCAATGTTGGTGCGTTTGATAGATAACAGCTTCTTCGAATCGTTTGGATGGAGGCATGGGGGTATGAATGTATTAGAATTAAATTTTTGATAAGAGGAGTTTATCTATGGTTGGAAAGATATGTTTATCTGACACCAGAGTAGAGATATCCTCATCTGCTCGCGGAGACTCGAAACTCTCTTTGAATGAGAGAAATGTCTCCAGAGAACATCCACTCAGGATATCCGTAGCATTATCGGTTTTTTCGCCTCTTTGTCCAATTCTTTTTCTCGCAATCGCATCATCCGTTACAAGATGGATTCAAAACACTCTTGCATGTGCTCAAAGAGTATCATAGGCTTGTTTTTACCTTCTATCGAACCTACCTCAAGCCCAAGCTGATCCTCAGAGAAGTATCCACTCGCTGAAGATCATCGAGAGAAAGAGAGCCCATCTTTGATCAAAGTCGTCCTTTATCAAGCGTGAGAACCTGACTCGTTTTTATGGTTGATGGATTTTTCAGATGATTCTGACCATCCGGCTGTATCAAAACATTGGTCGGGTTATCTTTTATAGCTGATGAAATAGCAGCAATAATGACCGTTGATGAAAATTCATTTCCGATGTTATTTTGGACAATAAGAGCGGGTCGCACCCCATCCTGCTCACTTCATCGTGCCGGATGAAAATCGACCGAATATATATCCCCGCGTTTTATCTGCATACGATCTCATTGAAAATAGGTAAAGCTCATCGAGTAAATTCAGCATTTTCCTCTCGATCCTCGATATATGCCAACCGTAGTTCGTCCTCGAGACGACTCTGAGCATAGAAACTGAGTGCCTTATTGAATATACTGCTCTTATTTTTTTGCTCTTGTTTCACAAGCCGCTCCACGATCTCTATATTTTCTCGGGAGAGAGAGATGGATATATTAACGGTATTTTTTCGAGCAGCTGTTTTCATGGTACATGCTTTTATTGATTAAATTGGTACTAATTATAGTAATACTATTGTTAATAGCAAATAAGATTTCAAAAACTCTCTTGAGAACAATATTCAGCTTGCTAGAAGATTACATTCTAGTAACAACTTTCTCAAACACGCCTTCTATCGAATCTATCTCGATAACTTTCCCCTCCAGAGCACACTCCATGATATTCTGCCGGATCCTCGGAAGCTGGCGAGTACGCCATCTGAGAGTCTTGAAAAGAAAGCCCAGTCTGAGTTCATGAACGCCGTCCAGAGACCAACCAATCCGTTTTTCTCAGAAAAATACGCTTTTCACGTGTCTTTTGAGTATCCGGAAAATATTCCCGATGGGTGAATAATTCAAGACAATGACAACATCGACACAGTCTTTCATGGCTTTCAGAACCGAAGGACTGCTTCATTCGATAATCCAGTTCTCCTCTGCTATGATAGCAGCACGAAGAGCTCGATATTCCTCTTTTTCTACCATGTCAATCCCCCACTGGAGCTCATCTAGGTGGGTGACGGGAATACTATAATGAGCCCCAAGTTGCTTCGCGAGAGTGGATTTGCCGGCTCATCAGGGTCCGGTAATATAGATTCGCATAGTTTTTGAGAGAGAAAAATATAGAATATAGGTTCTAACATGACTAACATGACACCAGTAGATTTCGAGTGTAGAGCATGATAGGCGTTAAGAGGGGGAACGATGCAATCGTTCCGTACGATATATGGTAGGGAACGATTGCATCGTTCCGTGCTGGTGGCGTCAGGTTAAAACCCATAATACAGAAATCTACACTTCCCCATTCCACTCCGCATGGAATTGTTCGAGGAATGTTTCCATGAAAACATGGCGGTCCTGTGCGATCTTCTTGGCAGAAGAAGTATGAAGTAAATCTCTGAGTTTCAGGAGTTTCTCGTAGAAATGCTGAATCGATGAGGATCCGCTCTTTTTGTATGATTCACGATCCATAACCTCCACAACAGGAACAGTTGGATCATAGATGGCACGTTTCATCTTTCCACCGTACGCAAATGTTCTGGCAATGGCGATAGCTCCTATGGACTCAAGTCTGTCCGCATCCTCCACGATCGCGAGCTCGGGAGTCATCGGAAAATCCGCACCCCGTTCCAGGCTCTTCCCAAAGCCTACATTTTTGATAACGAAGAATACCTGTGCGAGTCTTTCTTCCGTAAGTCCCTCATTTCGGAGAAACGTTTCGAGGAGAATCTCCTTCTCCTGCATCTGCTCTTTTGTGTAAAATTTGTCATCGAAAGATTCATGAAGCAAGGCCCCAAGCTCGATCACGACGATATCTCCACGTTTTTCCTCGACATAAATCCTCTGAGAGAGTTTCCAAACTCGTTCGATGTGATAGAAATCGTGTGCACTACAGAGCCCCTCTAGTTCTTTTCGAACAAACTCTGCGGTATGTATGACAATAGAATTCATGGTATATAAATATTATGAAATAGAAAAAACCTAAAACCCACTCTGTAATTCCAACATCTTCGCATACACTCATTTCTTCTCGACGAGTCCCGAGTGATTGCCACGTTCCACGATCGTTCCATGTTCGAGGACGATTATATCGTCGGCTTCCTTGACGGTCTGGAGTCGGTGTGCTATGACGATGACCGTACGTCCTTGAAAGAGATTGTGAAATGCGATATTGATCTTCTCTTCTGAGAAGCTATCGAGTGCACTAGTAGGTTCATCTAGGATGATAATCTCAGGGTTTTTAATGAAGATTTTTGCGATAGCGAGACGCTGACGTTGTCATCCTGAGAGTCGGACTCATTTTTCTCCGATTTCGGTCCCGAGACCATCGGCAAATTCGTAGATGAATTCACACTGTGCGAGCTCGATTGCCTTCCGGAGTTCTGTTTCCGATACTTCCGAGCGGGCTCCATAGGTCAGATTCTCAAGAATGGAACCATCGAATACGGATGGATCCTGAGTCAGGTACCCGATATGCGAGTAATAGTCTCGGAGCTTAACTCAGGATAGATTCTGTCCATCCACGATCACTTCACCAGCAGTCGGATGAAGATATCCAGCGATGAGCTTCACGAGGGTGGATTTCCCTGACCCCGATAGTCCGACAAGAGCGGTTTTCTTCCCTCCTGTGATGGAGAGTGAGAAGTCAGAGAATACGTGATTTCCTTTATAATCGAAGGAGAGATTTGTGACTTCGATTTGACCGTTTCTGTAAACGAACGGTGCTCATTCCTGAAGTCCCGTAAGTTTCGGCGCATCATCGAAGAGAAGCCACATCTTCTCGATTATATATGCTTGTTTCGTAAAATCCTTGAAAAAATCAATTGATTTCACCATGGTTTCTTTAAGAACCCCTGTGATCATAAACATAGATACAAGACTTGCGAAAGACAGAGAAATATGAAGTGTAGAGGTAAGTATTACGATCATTATAATAAAAAATACAAAGTTCGGCATTGAGAACATTACAACAAGGTAATTATTGAGTCGGAGATTATATTTCTTCGCTTCGTCCGTATAACGGTCGAGTACCTCAATCTCCCGTCCGATTCTATCGTTTTGGAGAATCTCGAATTTCGACATAATCATCTTTACGATCTGACGATCATACTCATTCATGGTATCCACTCTTTTCTTCCTCCATTCAAGGGCACGATTATTGAGAAAATGCACACCTATATGAACAAGTACAAAAAATACAAAAAATACCATAACTGCTGTCCAACCAGTCTGAGAAAGTACAACAATCACTCAGATAATAGCGATTATAAGTTCTACGAGACCCGATATGGAATGTATCAGAAGGTCCATCCATACTTCCGAACCTTTTCCAACTATGGAAATAAGCCGTCCCGTACCGATATTTTCCGCATAGGTATTATCGAGACTATCAAATCATTTCATATAATCCCGATGAATCATCTTCAAGAGATGGTGTGTTGTCTCTGCCCATCCCCAATGTCGCATAAAATACACCGCAGTAAAATAAACAACGTTGAAAATGGCATACCCAGCAATGTACGTCGGAAGTATTTCGAAGTTCTTGATCTCCAGAATATGAGTAATTTCCCGAACAAAAAGGATACTCAAAATGGTATATCCAGAATAGAAAGTATTTATTACAACCATTCTCCAGAAATATCCTGGCTCGCGGAAGATGGGTTCAAAAAAACGTTTGATAGTTTGAAGTGTGGTCATTTTTTCGGTATTTTAAATAAATTGAGCGGAACCCATGTAAGACCTCTAAAAAATACTCTCCATATCCCATGCCTGTACGTGCTTGATTCCGTCTATGATACCAAAGGATATTTCATCAAGGGAGATAACATATTTTTCCCAGGAATCTGGAATGGCTTTGAGATTACCGAATTCTCGCTTGATGACATCCTCATCTGAGAGAAGATAGGCTACTTGGATATATTTTCTCACCCCTTCACGCTCGATGACAAAATCGATCTCCATATCCCCCATACGCCCCACGTACACGGAATATCCACGTCTCTTGGCTTCGAGAAAAATGAGATTTTCGAGTATCTTTCCGACTCATGCATCGTATCCGGAAAAGAATATCTTCCTATAGAGAGGATCGCTTAGATAGAGCTTACGCTCGCGATTAAAAACCTGTTTTCCTCGGAGGTCATAGAGCGGAGCTTCATAGATGAGAAAAGTATTCTTGAGGTATTCAACATAATTCCCCAGAGTGGTAAGATTCGTCGATACACCACGGGAAGCAAGTGTCCGCATAATGCTCGTCAGACTCACATTGTTTCCGATATTGTTTACGAAAAAGAGAAATACTTCTTCGAGAATATGCACATCTTTTATCTTGTATCGTTCCACGATATCCTTGAGAAATATCGTACTGACAAGATTCTTCATCCACTCATGAACGAGCAGAGTGTTGTCCAGCATGTAATTGATCGGGGTGGTTCCAAGCTCCATGTATCTTTGCCAACTTCTCCTGTCTTTTTCGAATTCGAAATAGAGACAAAATTCGTCATAGGAAAATGGAAATATCTCGAAACTGATATACCGTCCTCGAAGGAGCGTAGTAAGTTCACTAGAGAGGAGTTCTGAATTGGATCCTGTCAGAAATATATCCACGTTTGGGTACTTGGAAAATATCGAATTGATAGCAATCTCCCAGTTTTTGATCATCTGTACTTCGTCGATATATATCTCAGAAACTCATTTTTCGATAGCAGATTCGAGATGTTGTGTAAGTTCTGTGTCTGAAAGAATCCAGGAAACATCGCTTTGTTCCATATTGATTTGGAGAATTTTGGTCGGATCAGAGGAGGAAGCTATTTGCTTGAGGATGGTTGTTTTCCCTACCCGACGCTGTCCCACAAGTACTTTTATGAGATGTTTAGACCGAAACGGGATGATTTTATCCAGATAGTATGACCGAATAATCTCTTTCATAGTGAGCCGATGTTAAAAACTATTCACTCAAGTATACTTGAATTATATCAAAAAACAAATGAAAACTCAAGTATGATTGAATATGCACTAAAACCCACTCTGTAATTCCAGCATCTTCGCATACACTCACTTCTTCTCGACGAGTTCGGAGTGATTCCCACGTTCAACGATCGTTCCGTGCTCAAGGACGATGATATCGTCGGCTTCTTTGACGGTCTGGAGTCGGTGTGCTATGACGATGACCGTACGTCATTGAAAGAGATTATGGAAGGCGATATTGATCTTCTCTTCCGAGAAGCTGTCGAGTGCACTGGTGGGTTCATCGAGGATGATAATCTCAGGATTCTTGATGAAGATTTTTGCGATGGCGAGACGCTGGCGTTGTCAACCGGAGAGCCGGACTCACTTTTCTCCGATTTCGGTCCCGAGACCATCAGCAAATTCGTAGATGAATTCACACTGTGCAAGCTCGATTGCCTTCCGGAGCCCTGTTTCCGAGACTTCCGAGCGGGCTCCGTAGGTCAGATTCTCGAGGATAGAACCATCAAATACGGATGGATCTTGAGTCAGGTACCCGATATGTGAGTAATAATCTCGAAGTTTGACTCCGGACAGATTCTGTCCATCCACTATGACCTCACCAGCAGTCGGATGAAGATATCCAGCGATGAGCTTTACAAGGGTGGATTTCCCAGATCCGGAAAGCCCGACAAGTGCGGTTTTCTTGCCTCCGGTGATGGAAAGTGAGAAGTTGGAGAATACATGATTTTCTTTGTAATCGAAGGAGAGGTTCTTGACTTCGATTTGACCGTTTTTCGGTATAAATTCCTGACCAGCATCGTACCCTGTTATGAGTGGTGCAGAATCAAAATCGTCCCATAACTTCCGCACTTCTGCAAAATCTTTGGTAAAATTCTTGTATGCCTCTGTGGATGCGAGCACACTAGAATCCATATATCAAAACGCCAGAAACACCATCACGAACATCTCGATAGAGAGCATTCCATGAAAGATGGCATATCATGATACTATGAGCAATCCTATACGCAAGATGGACACTACAAGCATAGGGAGGTTAAACATAAGTGCAAGCATATAGTCGAGACGGAGATCGGCAGTCTCATGACGGAAACTCTGATCATCCAGGCGTTGTACCTCTGCTTGGATCCGTCCATTCGCGAGTGTTTCGTACTTGGACATGACACATCGCACGAGCATACGGGAATACTCTCTGGATTCGATGATCTTATCCGCACGCATAGCAATTGTCCATTTGTTAAAATACGAGAGCAAAAAAAGCATGCCTACCATGACAACCAAGAGAATTGGGATGAGGATGATGTGAATACTCGCAAGAACAAAGCAAAAAAACAATATCATAGAGCCATGATATGCCACATTATTGATACCATTTACCATAGTATCCGCCCAAGTTGCTATTCCTTTTTCGAGCATACTGATCGTACGTCCCGTACCGATATTTTCCGTGTAATTATTGTCGAGCACAAAAAACCAGGCGAGGTATTTTCTATGAATTGCTCGTCTCAAAGAATGAACCGTAGGCCATCCCCAGTGGCGTGTAATATATTTCAGGATGAAATAGACAACATTGTACACAGCAAACCAACCGACCACATACATAAATGAATCCTGATCATGGGCGATGACGGAACGGGTTACCGACTTCATCACCAGGATTCAGACAATAGGATACGATACCCAGACAAGAGCCTGAAGGATTATTCCTACTATTTTTAACTTACAAGCAAATGCTGGTTCAAAAAAACGTTTAATGGTTTGAAGTGTGGTCATATTGTTCATTATTATTGAGTTAACAACGACACTATACTGAATCTCTCAAAGAAGAAAAGAGAAAAAGTAGAGAAAATAAAAAATCTCCCGGGTGGAAGTCCAGGAGGATTTTTGATACGATTACAATCACTATTGTATGTTCGATGGCATTATTATTGCTTATTTATCTTAAAATATTACTAACATCTTCTCCACTTCCCCTTTTACGCAGAATCTCACCCAAATCCCTTCCTTCCGAGATATTGATATCGGTAGCAAATTCACCGACGGTACATATCTGGGAAAATTATTCGCTCTTCTCCACCCCAGCGGACGGAGCCTTCTTGAAGGCTTCGAGGATTTTCTGGGTAGGATTGGAGATTTTTGCATTGAATCCTTTTTGATTGAGGAGAGCGGCTATGCGTTCTCGTGTACCAGGTTCTGGTGAGAGAGTCGTATCACCGTTTCCGTTGGTGATGATGAGGCTCTTGCCTTCGGCTCCGAGAATCTGATCGCGGAAGCCGATCGCGATATTGTTTCGCATCTCCCTGGTAAATTCCGTTCCGAGCTCGATCGGTGGCATGGCTTGAAGCTTGCGTTGCTGATTGAGCTGTCCCAGGAATGCTTCGGCACCGTCTTGACCGAATAGATCGATCCCGAAGGTATTGAGTGTCTGGAGATTGGAACGTTCGCTTTCTGCGAAAGTGGCGATTGCTTTCTGGTATTCTTTCTTGTCCGTTTTGATTTGTTGTTCGA
>JAQTWO010000061.1 GCA_028689245.1 Candidatus Altimarinota bacterium
GTGTCACGTGAAGCCGCAACAAGTGTGAGTTTTTCCATATAAAAAGACGGGTAATTTCTATAAAACTGGGAGATTATATAAAAAACAAAGAGAAAATCAAATTGTTTTGTAAATATTGATGAAAATAGCGATAGAAGATAGTTTAAATAATATTCTTCAACGCTTCATTTAACTCCTCTGTATTGTTAATCCCCTTGCATATACATCGTTTCGGATCCGTTTTATATCTATCGTCCAGATATTGATCGGCAAGTTTATCTGCCCAACCTCCAGTACCTTTCATGACAAAAATGGGGATTTTCTTCTGGTAAGCCACTGTAATCTCATTGAGTGTACCGCTTCCGCCACCGATAGCTATAATAGCATCGCAACTGGAAACAAGCACGAATTCACGTCATCCTCCTCGTTCCATACCCGTACAAACCATGCAATCAGTCAAATCTTTCATCTCTCCCCAAACGTCTGGAGTTTTTCAGTATGTCACCCCCATGACGAGTCATCCTACGGATTTTGCACCACGCGCAGCGCTTGTGGAGAGACTGTCGCTATCTTTCTCGGCTCAATATACCATAACACACCCGAGAGAGGCTATGAGTTTTCCTATTTCGAATGCCATAGCATCAATATCTGATGCATATCCAAGATCTGCCGCAGATCCCATGACTCCTATTTGTAGTTTTTTCATAAAAAGGTAATGTTAAGAATTATTATAAATTGATAAGGTTTTTGTCTTTCAAAAATCAGTAAGTATATATTGATGCCTGTTGTATTGATTGTTTGATTGTATTTTCCTCTAAAATATTAGAACAAAAAATAGCAAAAAATATATCTCCGGCGCCTATGGTATCTTTAAATTTTCAGGACTGAATCGGAATATAATATACATTATTTCATTGAAGCACTTCTATATCTCTTCACTCATCGGTAATAATAAATGTAAATCAAGAATTAGTGCAATTATCAATATAAGAAAATTCCTCCCTAGTTGCTTTGATATATACTTCTCACTTTGTTCGAATTATTTCACAATCAAATCGTTTCTTTTTTCCATTATCTCATCGGAGAAAGCCTTGGATGTCGATACAGATGGGAAGAGAAATGTCTAATAACACTTTTAAATCAAATTCATCTTTAAGTGTAGATATAAGAAGTAAACTACTTTTTTCTGCTATTGAGGATCGGATAATCGGTGCAGAAATGATAGTGCCTATATCGTCACCATTTATATCTTTATCAATCTGAACAATTGCTGGAGTGTCACCTAGCGTCAGTCGATAGGGAACATTAGCATCGTTAAGTGCTTGGGAGATCCAAAGAGCTGGTCATCCAGATATTATTCTATTGTTTTCATAGACTATGATGTCATTGGCAAAGTTTGAAAAAATTTGGATCATAATTTTTGTATTAAAAATAACTATTGTTCTATAGAAATAATATCTTTTATGAAAGCATTAGCGTCATCCAATGGTGTTATAAGAAGATTATCGATGTCTACAGCTTTCATAAGATAACATTTTGTTGTTTTATAGGGATTATTCGTAAGAAGTGTGTAATATTCTACATTATCTATATTTACCATTTCAAAATCCTTATCTGGGATATCTATATTTACTTCCGTGTCGAGGCGAGCAGAGACTGAGAATACATTCTTAGACTTTATTTTATTAAACATTTCCTTATAAGAATATCTTAACTGAAAATTCTTAAGGAAAATTTCTATATTCCTTCAAAGTTTCTCAATCATTATTTCATTCATAGGACCTGTCTCGATTTCCATACCTATGGGACAAAATTGAGTAACTGGTCCAACTTCTTTACGAACCTCACTCTGCCAAAAAACGATATTTTCACTCTCGAATAATGAAGCCATCATTAGGTTGGATAGATTTACTTTAGGAAGGATTATGAAACTTCCTATGTTAGATTTTGTGCCATGTATATCAATGACTATTTCATATTGTTTCATTATCTCCTGAACTTCAGAAGACCTTTTTGTTTCATAATCATTCGAGTCAAAATCTCCGGGAGCGATTCTATTCATATCATGTTTTATGTATCTTACATTTTTTCATATCGCTTGCTCGTTCACATTCAGTGTATCGTAAAGAAAAGAAAGATTTGGATCGATGTATGAAAGACATTGTCTTAAAATAAATTCATCTCCATGAGTTCAAAAAAGTATGAGGACTGGTTTCATATATATAAAAGTCATAAAATATAAAAACAATTATTTTCTTCGCGCTACAATCTCTGCCTCGATTTCTGCAGTCGAGATGGGGGCGATTCCTTGGTCACGAAGTGCCATGTTGATTTTGGCGATAATGATACGAGTAACATAATCGACATCAGCGAGCTCGCTCACGATCCGCTCCCGTCACTCGTCTCCGAGCAGTGCCTGCACCGATTCAAATGTCTCTTCGGCGAGCTTTCAGACGAGTTTTCCCCAGGATCCTTGCGCGAGTTTGGCGGTAAATGAGTCCTTCGGGCTCACTTGAGCACGCCCTTCGATAATAGTCTGCTCATCACGAGATACTCGTGACCATTCTCCGATATCGGTCGGAGTATCTTCTATATTTCCAGTAATCATATCGACGCGTCTACGAAAGCAAGTCTTCCAGCCGTCGATGTGACAAGCTCCGGATCCATTCATCTTTACGAGATACACGAGCGTGTCACGATCACAATCGGTGTAGATATCCCGTATTTCGAGCGTATCGCCCGAAGTGAGCCCTTTGGTCCAGAGCTCGTTACGACTGCGGGACCAGAAAGTGGCAAGTCCAGTTTTTCGTGTCTCGGCAAGTGCAATAGGGTTGGCGAACCCGACCATGAGGATGGCTCCAGTGTCGGCATCCTGCGCGATAGTCGGCATCATATTTTCTGGGTATTTCGCGAAATCAAGTGATTTCTGTACATTTGGAGGAGTATTCATAAGAAAGAAAGTTAAGAAAAATAAGGAATATATTTGTTTTTCATCTATTTAAGAAGTTCCAAGATTCGGTCTACGAGGGATTCCAATGGAATCTGCTCTTTTTCACCAGTGAAAAGCGATTTAATTTGAGCCTCACCGCGAGCCATCTCATCTTCTCAGACGATGACCGCGTACGGGATTCATTTTCGGTCTGCGTAGGAGAGCTGCTTTCCAATGGATACACCGTCACCAAGGTAGAGCTCGGAAGGGATTCATGATTTTCGGAGATCACGAAGAATTTTCAGATACGTGGCAGAGTTCGATTCGTCCATCTTGGTCACAAGGACTCTAGAAGGAGTCTGAGATCTCGTATCCATATTCTGGATAGTCAGGAGCCGGGAAAGAAGTCGAGAGACTCCGATGCTCACACCCACCCCAGGAAGCTTCCGGTCAGTGAAGTACGATGCAAGATTCTCGTAACGCCCGCCAGAGCAGATACTTCCGAGTGATTCATTGCCCACGAGGAATGTCTCGTAGATGGTTCCGGTATAGTACCCGAGTCATCGAGCAATCCCTGGGTCGAGAGCGATTCTATCGGAATCGATACCGAGAAGAATAGATTGCTCATACACCGTCTGAAGCTCTCCGAGTCATTCCTGGACGAGACTATTCTCAAGAGTTCTGAGGTATTCAAGTACTGCGTCATTTCCCATTTTCGAGATATTCACAAATTCTATAACCTGGCGAATCGCGGACTCTTCCAGATATTCAGCGAGCATATCGACAAGCTCTTCTTTCGATACTTTCGGTGCCTTATCAATAGTGCGGATGATTGCAGCGCGGTTTTCAGGAGTCGCCCCAGGAAGCGAATCTACGAATCAAGTGAGGATTTTCTTGTTATTGATACGGATGACGTACGGTCCGATATTGAGGTCCGATAGGACATTGTCGATAGTGGTGAGAATCTCTGTATCGGCAGAAAGTGGGAGCTTCCCATCGCCGATAATGTCGATATCCGCCTGATAGAACTCGCGGTATCGCCCCGCCTGAGCCCGTTCTCATCGGTAAGATTTCTGTATCTGATAGCGACGGAACGGAAATGTGAGGCGATCGTAATTCTGTACCACATAGCGGGCCATAGGAACCGTGAGATCAAAGCGGAGCCCGAGCTTCGCATCTTGTTCATCGGTATCTTGAGAGAGTCTTCAGACGGTGAATATCTCACGGTCGTCGGCTCACTTGGAGGTGAGTATCTCAAGCCGCTCGACTGCCGAGGTCTCGATGGAAGCAAATCCTGCGAGTTCATAATTTTTACGAATCGTATCGAGCAGTCGATTCTCGACGATACGAATCTCAGGAAGAAGTTCTGGAAAACCAGAAAGAGGAGCTGGTGGAATGATAGCAGTTTTCATAGTATGGAAAGTTAAAAAGATAGATAAAAAAATCCGCCGAATATTCGGCGGATTTTAGAGAGTGCTCGCGTCCAAAAAGGACACGGGAGTAATACCCTACCGCCGATGGAGGAAATGTTGATGACGAGTATTGATACGAAATTGCTTGAGGGTCATAATAGGGAAATTAATATGGAATTATAATGAATCTTCTTGCAGGAGAACGAGTGCACGGGCGTACCCGTGATTCTCACCTTTCAGAAACTTCGATATGCGTGCGATAGTTGTGGAACTCATTCCGGTCGATTCTTCTATCTTCTTGTACGATACTCCCTCCTGGAGCATCCGAGCGACACGGAAACGATGAGAGAATTCTTGAATCTCGGATGACGAGAGGAGGTCTCTGAGGAAAGAATACACTTCATCTTCCCTATTCATCTTGGAAAGCACGAGACTAATTTCCTGACAATTATTTCTCAGTTCTGTTTCCATTTTGCTTTAATTTAATAAAGTATTTGAGAGTACTTTATCCAGATAAAGTGAAAAGTCAAAAGAATTTTTAAATTAAAATCATTCAATCCCGTTGTTTTATGAAATCACAGACATTACAATGAATGACGTGTTTAAATCTTTTTATTAAAATCAAGACATGTTATTCAATCGTTTTTTATTTCATACACAATAATACTTGCGTGATCAACTTTAAGAGAGCATATTTCCCTTGTGAGTCATCGGATATTTCAAACCAAAGATCTGATGACATTATCATGCGTTACGACTATAAAAACCTCATCGTCCTGAGTCCAGGAAGCATATTTTTTAAGAAATAATCAAGTTCTCATCTGAACGTCTTTCAGACTTTCACCATGAGTGTGTGCATGTTCATAAGGATTTTTAAAATATGCCTCATCTATTTCTTTTGGGATCTCCGACATAAGTTCTCCTGTCATATCACCAAAGTCAATCTCTCGTAATTCTTCTATCTGTTCTGGCAAGAGATTATATGCTCATGCGATAATATCCGCCGTCTCGGTAGCCCGAGAAACAGGACTTGTAAAAATTTTCGAGACTATCGGATAGACGGATTTGAGGTACGAGGATGCTTTCTGGGCTTGCAGCATTCACTTGTCGGATAATTTTGATCCGATCCGACATCACATAAGTCTTCACTCAATATTTCAAATCGCCTCCCCGTGTCTTACGAAAATAAAAATTGACATACTATGAGTAGAGTAACAAAAAATAAAAACCTGTACATTTATTGGTACTTTTCCATATCCACATCTGAAAAAGTCACTCATTTATCGGTCATCTTTATGATATCCACATCATAATTTACGAAATCGACAGTGTTTATATTTTCGATATCGAAATACGCAAGACTTTCGCATTTTTCAGGCTCGTTGATAGCTGGTGTTCCAGTGAAATGCAATACCTCCAGATAGACATCGAAGTACTCCCGACCGAGAGAAATCCGATGAGAAATGTGTACCACTTTCAAATCTTTTTCTTGCACATCAATATCGATCTCTTCCTTGAGTTCGCGTATCATCGCGGTTGCCATACTTTCGTTGCCATCCATGTGACCAGCGGGGAGCTGGAACTTTCCATCCATGAATCCGGTATTTTTCCTTTGTGAGAAGAGAATCTTTCCCTCAGGATTTCAGATAATCGCGTAAACCGCGGCGTAAAAATTCGGAGAAGCCATAAGAGAGAAGTGGTGAGGAATATTATTTTTTCTTCGGCGGATTTTCAAAAGTTATTTCCGGGAGCATGACCAGATCCGAAGAAGGAATTCAAAGTTCTTTTTCATAGGCAGATTCAGATCAACCATATAATCATTCTTCAAAATTTAATCCAAATTTCTCTACCATGAACATTACCTGTTTTTCCGTTGGGGCCTCGATCTCGATATACGGGTCAAGTCCTGGCCAGGTATCGATACAAACCTCAACCTCCTCGCGTTTCCATATCTCTCGCAGGTTTTCCTGTGTGGAAGTGTTGCGAAGACCCGTTTTCATTAGTATCTCGGCAGCATTATCGAAATCATCAACCACGATTTCCACCTCTTCTGTTCCGGACAAATCATTGGAATGGATACGCTTGTATGTCATGGTAATCTTGTCAGATTCTCTTCTCACACGAAACCACTCATTTTTATCGGTGGATACCGGATGGAAGGTCTTGCGTTGCATGAGGAATTCTTCCGTAATGCGAACAAATCCGTTTTCCTGAAGTTTCCGACGAATCGAGTCTTTGTCGATTCCGAGAAACTTGATTTCTATTTCTTTTTGCATGGATTATGATTTATGAAATAGTGTAAAGTATATATATCCAAAAAATGAAATAACGGAAAGAAAAAGCAAAGAAAAAAGCAAAAACCACTCATAATTCGAGTGGTTTTTGCTTCAAGTATACTACTTTACACTAAAATAATCCTTTCTTTACCTCCAGATACGCGTCGCGGAAACTCATGCCGGTTCGAACAAGCTCATATACCCGTTCAGTCGCATAAAGTTCATCGGTCATCGCCGTATCGAGCGTTTCGCTCTGGAATTGAAGATTACTGATGATCTCACCGAACACCTCCACGAGATTTCCCGCAAGGTCCGTGGCTTCTATGAAAATCTTTTTCGTGAGCTGGAGATCCCGCTGATACCCAGACATAAGATGTGTGTAGATATTTCGGAGCTGATCCGAATGTCCGAGGTACACAGGAATACTCGCACGCACGAGCTCGCAGAGATCATAGTTTCGTTTTTGGGGCATAATGCTCGACCCGGTTGTCATGGCATCTGGAAGCGAAACGAACTGGAATTCCTGCATTGTGAAGAGCAGTAGGTCGTTATTCATTCGTCCCATGAGCATAATGACTCAGGAAAGCGTCGAGAGAAAATTATGTTCAAAGAGACCTCGAGAAAGTCCGCAATAGAGCGGATTTTGTTGAACCTTCCCAAATCCCATAAGCTTAGTGGTCAGAGCTCGATCATTCAAAAATGAATCAATCCCGAATCCAGCAGCCGACCCGAGGGGCGACTGGTCGAGGATACCGGATACTCCGGAAAAAATCGAGAGTTGATCTTCTATCGCCCGAGCGTATGAATCGAGCCATTTCCCGACCGTTGTCGGCATTGCTAGCTGGGCATGGGTATATCCGGGCATTTTCTGGTTCTGGAATTCCATAGCCCGTTCGTCCATCTCTTTCACAAGAGCCTGAATTGATACGATAAAGTCCGTGTGCATATCTTTCATGAAGAGTCGGAGTATCGTTAGAACCTGATCGTTTCGGGATCGCCCAGTATGGATCTTTTTTCCGACCTCGCCATAGTGTTCGGTCAGATACTGCTCGATCGCTGTATGGCAATCTTCCTGGGTTTTCGAGATATGGAACTCTCCTTTTTGGGAGAGTTCCAGGATCTCAGAGAGACCTTTTTCAAGGTCGAGAAGTTCCGTACGAGAGATGATCCCGATGGATTCGAGCATCCGAGCATGGGCCTGAGATCCAATGATGTCGTACGGAAGGAGTCTTGTATCGAGAATGTAGTCGTCTCCGACCGTGAAGGTCTCGACGATGGGATTCAGATTCGAGGATGTTTGCCAGAGTTTTTTAGACATAGTGTGAATTATATTAGAGATTAAATAGTTGATTCAATATTATTTTGCTTCATTGCTATATTTTCAAATAAAGCTCATTTTTCTTCCATTATTGCTTGGAATTCCGTTCCGGTAATTCCGTAAGTTTCGGTATTGATTCCGGGATTAAAGTATATTTCCCTCAAATCTTTGAGGCGACTGTCGACGATAATTTGCAGGAGTGGTCATACTTGATAATATTAAAAAACAGCATAAAAAACAGCTCTCGAATTCGAGAGCTGTTTCATATATTCGCAATAAGATATCGTTATCCTATGCCGTCAGAAAAGAGCCCTCGATGAGAGTTCGGCGACGACGTGAAGTAAGGATAGTAGAGATATTCATGTGATGAGAAGTTGGTAACTTGTATAGGTGGATAGTATAGATTTCGGAATAGTTGTCAATTTAATTGCGTGGTTTCACATATGGAAACGGCTGACATTCCTTGATTGGCTTTCCTTCCAGGAATGCAAACAAACGTTCGGAAACTCCGAATCCTGCGGTTGGTGGCATGCCATGCATGAGCGCTTCGACGAAATCGTAATCCGCCATCTGAGCTTCATCATCTCCAGCATCACGAAGGGATTGCTGAGCCTGAAATCTTTCGAGTTGATCAATGGGATCATTAAGTTCACTGTATCAATTCCCCACCTCACTTCCTGCGAGTATCACATGGAAGCGATGGGTGATGTCCGGATTTTCGATATCGGACTTCGCAAGAGGACTGGTGAATTTCGGTTCGTTGATGAGAAAAGCTGGACCTGCAATGGTTTTTCGAATATATTTCCAGAGGTAATCTACAAGTCGTGGACGATTTCCTGCTTCATAGTGGGCACCGAGTTCTTTCAGACGAGCAGTGATTTCTTCTTCTGTGGAAGTGAAGATATCAATCCCCGTCCGGTCTTTGATGAGTGTCTGATAGTCCAGAATCTGCCAATCACTATTGAAATTTACAGTATGCCCGTTAATGAAAAATTCCCTCTTACCATACGTCGCATCGATGACATGGAGATACATATCCCGAACAAGCTGCATCATATCGTTATAATCCGCATATGCCCAGTATACTTCCATCTGCATATAGTCCTGCGCATGTTCTGGAGAAACTCCTTCATTTCGGAAAATCTTCCCGATTTCGAAGGTTTTTTCAAATCCTGCTACCATGAGTCTCTTTTGCCAGAGCTCCCCGGCTGAAATCCTCAAAAATACATCCCGATCATAAGCATTGTAATGGGTCATGAATGGTCGTGCGTCCGCTCCTCCGGTTGTGTT
>JAQTWO010000062.1 GCA_028689245.1 Candidatus Altimarinota bacterium
CCTTCTTCAGATATCTTTCCATGATGAGAAACTCGGATCGTATATCGAAAATACGATTATAGATCTCATCCTCACGAACTCCACAACAATGGGAGACGATGTCTATACCCATTTCGGGTATCTTCTCGAACGTCTCAATAAATATTTCAAGGAAATAGAGAAGGAGTCGGACTTCGCCAGCCTGTCGATTTTTATCGGAATCGTTCAGGGATCCACCCTCCATTTCTCTGTCCTCAAAAATGCTTATGCCTACCTCCTCAAGGAAGGGAAGGTTATGAATATCGCCGAAGGGATGGGGATTCAGGAAACTACTCCTCAGTTTTCGTATATTTCCAGCGGGATTATCAATCCAACCGACACGCTCTATATAAGCAACACAAACCTCCTTGACCACCTCACTATCGACGATATGTTCGAGATGCGAAATGACAAGGATATCCATGCCTGAGACGAATCCACACAGGTCATCGAAAATCTCCTGACTCGCGAGATTCGAGAAGTTTCCACAGACCTCATTCTTCTTTACAATCCGACAAATATTATCCAAAAGACAACACTTTCTTGGAACACGAGAGCTCTTGAGAATATGCTTATAAGTGGAAAAAAATACCTCACTTCTTTTTACAATGCGTGTAAGGATAATAAATACACCGTTCGAACGTTGGGTGAGGTGAAAAAACGGGTGGATTTCAATAATAAATATATCCGCTCCGGAGCTTTTGGGATCGGGGTGATAGTGTGCATCACACTTCTCTATCTCATGCTCGGAGCTATTTTCAATCAAAAAGCGAGCACGGTAATACCAGAAGAATACAAAAATAAACTGATCGAAGCACAGCTCATCATAGAGAAATCCAGCAAAGACATGGGAAATCATGAGGTTTTCAACGCCAATATCAAAAAGGCTGAGGAACTCATATTTGAAGTACGCCAAAAACAGATATTTTTGAATGATGTCAAAAAACTTCTCGGAGATATCTCCGGTCTCAAAAAACAGATGAACGGAATTGAATCGTTTGATCCGAAAACCGCGCCCTCCGAATATCTCTTTGAAGGGAATAATTTCGGTGTCAGCAATGTATTTGAAATCAGCAAAAAGTTTTATTTTGTCGGAAAAAACAGTCTCATCGGTCCGTATATAAAAGGAGGTGAGGTTAAAAAATATACCTACCCGGATGGTGAAGAAGCGATCTCATCGGATGTGAGTTCCGACTGATACGTATATATTTTCACGAAATCAGAACGATTGCTCCGTTTCTATAAAGGAGAATTTTCCTATGTAAATGTGGAGGGTCAGAAAACCTGGGAAAAAGGAAAGGCGATCAAGTTCTTCAATTCCAATCTTTATATACTCAGTGAAGATGGGAAGCAAATCTATAAACATCGCCCCGGACTCAATGGATTCTCATCAAAAACAGACGTGCTTCAAGCGACTGACACCAAGAATCATACTATCCTGACTTTTGGTATTGATGGTGGATTTTATATTCTCAAAGAAGATCTGACCATCGATAAGATTTTCGGAACTCCGAATTATACGAACCGCTCTATTCGCATCAATAGTCTTCCTGAAAATTACGCTCTCGAAGACGGCAAAACTCCGAGCTTTTTCAATGCTCCGAACCTGAACTACCTCTATCTGGTTCTTGGCAACAGAATCTGGATATTCGAGCCGGATAATAAAAATTACAAGGACATAAAAGCGGTAAAGTATATCGGACAAATCGAGTTTGTGGAAGGACAAATCCAGGCCATCACGGTACCCAAGGATGGGACGGTTATCACCGCAACCGATTCGGGAGTGTATGCTGTCAATTTTGAGGTATCAAATGGAAAGGTGATAGTACGTTAGTTACTAGTTACCAGTTATGAGTTACGAGGAATCTAGGGTGATGATTTCCAAAAACGGGGTTTTCAGAAGGAGGACTGATTGGAGTCGATGATAAACAGATTATTTTAACTAAAATCATTCTCACTCTGTGTTTACGACCGAAGCTATAGTTCTCAAGAAAATCCCCATCCGAGACGGCGAGGAGCTCCATGAGCTCTTCACGAAAGACTTCGGAAAGGTGCGGGTATGGGTCAAAAAACGGAAGCAGATAGCCCATGTTGATCACGGGAGCATTATCCACGGAACTATCTCGACCAAAGGGTCAAAAAACACTCTGGAACAGAGCAGTATAAAACATATGATTCGGACCGAAGAGCTCGATTATCTCGGAATCCTCTGCCCGCTTCTCTGTGTACAGTCCATCTCTATATTTTGTCCGATGGGGGGTCCGTATGGGCAGGTATATTCCGATTATATGTCCCTGCTTCCGTTGTTCAGCAGTATCGAATGGGTTGAGAAATCAAAAGAACTCTTCGTCATGAAACTTCTCAAATCCCACGGAGTCGGATGGAAACGGGAAGAGTCGAAAGAAAGTATCATATTTCGGAAAATCTACAAAAATATCGGCTCCTATCCTATCCAAGCATTTGTAAAGCTGCCCCAACTCGATATGGAAGTGCTTGCAGAGATACGGAAAGTGAATCAGATTTGTATGAGTCAGTACATGTAAAAAACTCCCCCTTTAATCCCCCGATTGAGGGGGAAAATACGAACGATAGTGAGAATAGGGGGAGTAGTCTTTAAAATAAACTTTTTTAAATATGGAATTCCTCATAAAGAAGGCTACAATCAGCGATCTGAAAGATATCCAACGTCTCAATAGGGAGTTATTTAAAAAAGAGTTCACGGATTTTGACGATACCCTCGATCTTGAGTGGACTTTTAGTGAAATAGGCGAGAGATATTATACAGATCACATCACAAGAGATGACAACTGTGCCTTGGTAGCCGTTATTGATGATGAAATTGTTGGCTATCTGGTTGGTTGCATAAGTATAACAAGCTCCTATCGAGTTACAGTAATCTCTGCGGAACTAGAAAATATGTTTGTACGAGACACTCACAGGGGTGTGGGCATTGGATCGAACTTGTATGAAGCGTTCGCTCATTGGTGTAAGTCCAAATGAGTGACGAGATTATCAGTCATAGCTTCTGCTCAAAATACAGATGCCATAGATTTTTATAGGGAAAATGGCTTTGTTGATTATAGCATTGCCCTGGAAGCAGATATCTAGCAACCTTTAAAATATTATGGGTTTTAACATGACACCATCCGCGGAACGATGCAATCGTTCCCTACCATATCGTACGGAACGATTGCATCGTTCCAACTCTTGGCTTCTGCAATGCTCCATACTTGGAATCTGCTGGTGTTATATTAAAACCCATATAAATTATTTACTCACTCATCACAAATTTCCATATGTCCACACGCAACTATTCATCCCGCTGGACCGCCACTTTTCTGGCTGAACCAATTCTTCCGGAGAATGCCATCATAACCGCCGTTTCGGTTGTTGCATTCACAGAAACAGGCAAATTCATTGCTATCCTACAACCCCGTGGACTATGTATTCCTGGTGGGCATATTGAGTCCGAAGAAACCCCCGAACAGGCAGTTTATAGGGAAGCTTTGGAAGAAGCGGCTATCTCTCAGCTCGGAGAACTTACCCTCACAAGTGTTATACGCTGAGATGTGGGACATATGATTTCCTATACTGCCGAACTCCGGAAAATGGAGGAGTTTTTCGCGGAAAATACGGACGGAGAGGTACTGGAGCGACTGGAGATGTTTCCGGAAGAATTTCTAGAAGACAAACGTGTCGGGAAGATTTCCCGGGAAATTGTTGTGCGCGCTACGGCAATGTATGCGAATATCAAGAATGGAGACATGCCGCCGATTTTTAAGGAAGTCGCATTCTTAATCGGAGAGTAAGCGTTACCATACTATTTTCCTATCCCCTATCCCCTTCAATTCATGACTCTCTTCTTCCTCACTTCCCTCTTCATACTCGGAACTCTGTTCGGGAGCTTCGCTTCGGTGGTTATCTGGCGTATCCGAACCGGAGAAGGGGGTATCGCAACGGGACGGAGCCATTGCCCAAAATGTCATCATGTACTCTGAGCACGCGACCTCTTTCCTATATTTTCCTGGGTATTTCTCCGTGGTCGATGTCGATTCTGTCAGGAAAAAATCTCGCCCGTATATCCGCTCCTGGAACTTGCAACAGGCATGCTTTTTATGCTTTCCGGATACTTTTTCATCGATCCGACTCTCATTTTTACAGGAAATATGATGGAATGTATGCGACTCCTCCTCTTCTTGCTTGTAGCATTCGTGACAATCGTTTTCGTCTTCTATGACATTCTCTTCATGGAAATCCCAGATGAAGTGCTCATTCCTGTCAATATCCTGCTCTTTGTGCTTCTCTTCGTGACATCGATTGGAGTTCCATTGCCTCTCTTTCGTCACTTCTTGCCGTTTCAGAACGATATGTTCAACCATCTGCTTGATATCCCGCTCCTGAATGCGATGGTCGGGGCATTTGCGATATTTGCTTTCTTTTATCTCCAGATATTTATCTCCCATGGAAAATGGATGGGGGGCGGAGACCTGAGAATAGCCCTCTTCATGGGGTTGGTCGGAGGGGCAAAAATAGCTCTGCTCGGGTTGTTTTTATCCTATCTCGTAGGAAGTGTGATCGGAGCGGGAATCCTTCTCTCTACCCGGAATCGCAATACGGAAGTTCCGTTCGGTCCATACCTCGCACTCGGACTCTATATCTCACTCTTTTGGTACACACCGATTGTAGACTGGTACACAAAGCTTTTCGTTTTCTCATAGAGGATATCATGTCATCCTACCATTCCCAAACGATTGATTTTATAAATTCTATTGACATAATATGTATATTCGTTATATATAATATATTTATTTTATTTTAATATCTTTTATACTATGGAACTTCGTACTATTTCTCGATTTGGGTCTACTTTTAGATTTTCTATGAATAATTCTTCTGGATTCAATCGCACATCTTTGCAGAGTAAGGCTTGAGCCCTCTCCATTGCAACTACCTTGATGGCGCCCGGTATAAGCACTGCACTTGAAGGTCCAACGGAAGGTCTCGTATCGGGTACAACAATTACTAGTCCTTACAATGCTGCTCGAGTTATCGACGAAGTCAAAGACACAACTGCAGAACAACTCAATGGAAAAAAAACACTTTCTGCAAACGAACGTCAGATGAATGGATCTGTGAATAGAGAAAGGCCTGACAAGAATTATTCAAATACCAATGGAATATCGCAAAATATAAATAGTGCGAGTCTTGCTCTTGGTCAGATCAATCAGACAATTAAGAATATGTTTGGTGCGGATACTTGAGTGGAATATTCCCAAGAATATGGTATCACGCTTAGTGTTGGAGTTATGACACATCCTGGACAAGATTCGGCTGTTTATCTCAAGGGGCAAGTTGGAGAAAAACAAAGAGCCATTCTTCTTGGATATGGTATAAATATCAAACCAGACATCTCTGGAAATTTCCTCGTAGAACATTTGGAACAAGATAGATCTCTCAATTCAAACTCCTACAAAGTATCTCAGGATAAAATCGGTATTAGTTTTAAATTTGTGCCAAAAGAGAGTGTTATAAAAAATATTAACGGGAAAATAACATTTTCTCAGTCCGGGGATACTTCTATTAGCGATACATATGTGATAGTAGATTCTGCTACAATTTTTGACCAATCCATCTCCCATAATAAATTTATTGGATTACGCCAATCGGAAGCATTGATTTCAGGAACATTTGATATTTGAAAAAACGGTGAATTTACGCCCTCTATTGGTATGACCCATTCGGTTTATAATGATGGAAGCGACAATCAGACTCGTATCAGTGGTGGATTACGATACACTCAATATATGGGGGATGGAAAATTTTATGGGGAAATGCGACATTCAGGAGAGATGAAAACACTTGAGGTTGGTTACGAATGATTGATACCAGAGACTGATATTCAATACAAGGCAGGGATACGACAAGACAAGGGGCCAGCATGATATTCCAATTTATCTACTGGATTTACTCAGAATAAGCCCCTTGAAAAATCTCCAAAACCAGCATTTTTTCGACCGAAATCAGGAGAGCTCGGTTCATTGGATATGAATCTCAGACAAAGTGTATCTGAATTTCAGTCTGCCTCCGTTCTCGGAAAAGTTGCACAATTTTTGGAACACCAACTCACTATTGATCTTTCAAAATTACCAGGATCTTCCTATCTCGAAAAAGCTCCAAATGGAGCTCTTATCGCTGTCAATATTGATTCAGGAGTTACGAATCTGAAAAGTGTCTCCCAAGTGAATTTTGAAGAGCATAAGAGTTATTTTCAGATCAATCAAGGGAAATACCTTCGCATAACAGACTTTGAGAAACTCCACACTCAAAAGGAATACAGAATCTCGATTCTCGATACTAATGGAACAAGTACAATTGAATCACTCACTTTTGGAATAGGATCAGTACTCTTTAATACGCCTCCAGAGATTCTCAATAATGTATCGACTACTGATGTGGAAGGATTTTTCTCAGGAAAAACTACGATCAGCGAAATAAGGCAGATGAATTCCGTAGACGCAGCAACCATAAAAAAGAATGCAGCTCTTTCGCAAATCCCTGATGATCTCATTCTTGGTGCTGTCATGCCAACAACGGAACTTATCGCATTCAATGCTGCCAAAACCATGCTTCAGGTAGCTACTACCGTAACGGGTATCAATGCGGCTCTTCTTATGTACAACTCCACCCTTTCATCACTCAATACTGCTATCAATACGGCGAATTTGAATTTTGTAACTGTGGGCAAAAACACAGCACTCGGACAATCTCCTATCCAACTTCTTACTGGAGCCACTGCACCAACCACTGAGCTTGCTATCTACAATTCAGCAAGGAGTGCACTTCAAAATGCCACTACCGTAATAGGAATACGAGAAACTCTCGTGTCTTACAACTCTGCCCTTGTAACTCTCAATGCTGCAATCGATATGGCAAATACAGGAGTGACCCTTGCAAACAAAACCGCAACTCTTGCACAAATCCCTGATGATCTCATTACGGGAGCCGCAACACCTACGGATCAACTCAATGCGTATAATTTCGCCAAAACAGACCTTCAGAACGCTACGGTACCAACCGATATCACGACAAAGATAGGAATCTATAATTCCGCTCTTACAAACCTGAATAGTGCAATTAGTACAGCAAATATGCAGGCAGCTACAACCAGCAAGTCTGCAGCTCTCGCGCAGGTGCCAGTAGTGTTGCTTCCATGAGCTATTTCTCCTACAGCAGAGCTCACTGCATACAATAGAGCCAAAATAACACTCCAGAACAGTACTTCGCCAGCAGTGATCATGGTAGCATTACCTGTATTCAATACGGCACTCGCTGCATATAATACAGCGATCATGGCAGCAAATACAGCATATATGAATAGTTTGAATCACAATCCAGTAGCAATTGCGGATAGTTCTACCACTGCCTTCAATACGGCAGTGACTGTGAATGTTCTCACGAACGATACAGATTCGAATGTGGGTGATGTTCTTGTCATAAGCGGAACTCCGACGGTTGTGGGAGGTGCTACCACCGGAGCAGTGAGCGTGGGTGCCGGAGGAAACTTGACCTTCACTCCTGCAACAGGATTCACAGGAGTGGCTACAGTAAACTATGGAGTTTCCGATGGACGCGGAGGAACCGCAAATGGGGTGTGGACAGTTACGGTTGGTCCGGACATAACAGCTCCGGTTACGGTTGCTGACACGACAACAACGGCGTTTAATACAGCAAAGACAGGAATCGATGTCCTCGCAAATGATAGCGACAATAGCGGTGTTCCTCCAACATTGACCGGCGTGCTCACGAATCAGGTCGGTGGAATATTTAGCGTCCATACTGGAAAGATTGATTTTGTGCCAACGAATGGATTTAGTGGAACTGCCCGTACGGTGTATCAGATTCGAGATGGGGCAGGTAATCTTGCTCCGGGAACCTTAACAATAGAGGTTTGAGCGGCTCCAATGCCCACTATCTCAATCAACTGAGGTGCTACAACAACTACAATTCCCGATATAATTATCGATATTTCTGGAGCAACTCCTGACTGAGTAACAAAATGGTATATAACCGATTCCACATTAGCTCCATCTCCAGGAGACATGAATACTTGATTACCTCCTTCACAGATTTCAATGACTCTCATGAGACAAGATACAACTATTATTCTATGGTTTCTGGATAGCGCAGGAAAGATGAAAGATGTACGCACTACCATTAGATGGCAACCATAAAATTCGTGATTACGCCACATTTCTTTCCAGAACATAAAAGCGAATCGTACATCCTATTATACAATATTTCTCTTATTTTCCATGCTCTTCGATACTCATACTCATTCCTATTTCCCTGAACTAGCTGATTGTCAGGATGAGATTATCGCAAGGATGCAAGAAAATAATGTCCGTTATGCGACTCAGATCGGATGCGATATCGAGACAAGCCGACAAGCCATAGAACTTGCTCGAAAATACGATTCATACTATGCTTCGATTGGATATCATCCAACCGAAGGGCAATGCCTCGATAGGGAACAGATCCCTGAGATGGCAAGAATCCTCGAGGAACTTTTGGTGAAAAATCGTGAATATGTCGTGGCAATCGGTGAAATCGGCTTCGATTATTATCATCTCGATTCCGAGAAAATTGATGAATACAAAGAAACGCAGAGAATTTTATTTTTTGCTATGACCGAGCTTGCTCAAAGATACGATTTGCCCATCATCGTCCATACCCGTGAAGCCTCTGCAGACACCCTTCGATATCTGAAAGAATCCGGAATC
>JAQTWO010000063.1 GCA_028689245.1 Candidatus Altimarinota bacterium
TACCTCTCCTTGGAACCGATGAGAAACTTCTTTCCAATCTCTATGTCTGTCCGACTTGCTCGACAGCGATGTATCTCTATAGGAAAGGATCATGGCAGAAGCAATATTCTCTTGATCTCCGGAAAGAAGAACGAGAACATATCATAACGATCCTGAATGATGCTATAGATACACTCTGACTCCGACCTGATCGACTCTGGTGAGAGATGATCGAGGATCGTATCACTCAAATCACTATCTCGACTCTTGGACAAGAGGCACCCATCGAAGAAAAGAAGAAATACGATCCAGATTTCTCTAAGAGAAAGCAGATCCGGGATTACATGCTTCCGAATCTTGCGGGATTCAATGTTCTCATTGCCGGAGCCACATCCATAGACATCACAAGAGAATGAGTAGATAAAGCCTACGGTATTCGCAAACTCATGGAAGTCTCTTGAGTGGCGATGAACGAAATCATATTCGTCGGGGATGCTGTCTTCCCAGGCGGGAACGATTATCCGCCACTGGAGGCAGGAGTCACAACCAAACGAGTTTTCACTGTGGAAGATACGAAAGAGTATATACGGAGTCTGATTGCAAACTAATTTTACTCATTTTTACCTTACTTTTTTATGAAAAATCTCAATAAACTTCTAGAGCTCCAAGAGCAATACGCACAAGATAGTGAATGGTTTCATTCGTGCAGTCCAGATTTCTATTTGAAAAGTATGCTACTCGAGACCGAAGAGGCTCTCCAGGAGTTGAATAATGGGAATAATGAAGCACTGGAAGATGAGCTTGGTGATATTCTCTGGATTGCGGTAAATATCATCCGGAAAGCGGAATCGCTGAATCAGATAAACACAGAAAGACTTATCGACCGTTCTGTTGAAAAGTTTCACGAGCGGATGCCCTATATCCGAGAAGGACGAAAGCTAAAAAGTCGAGAAGAATGAACTCTGCTTTGGAATGAAGCGAAAAAGAGACAGAAGGAGAGGAAGAAAATAGAATTTTAGTTTTTATCACTTTACTTTTCAGATTATGTCAGTAGTTAAGGCACATGAATGAAAGCTTGTTCGCATCCGCCTCATGACGGAGGATGATTTTCCTGATTTCCTCCGAGCGAACCACAATCCGGATATCGAGCAACTGTCTGGTGGAATATATCCGATGTATCCCGATGAGCTCAAGGAATACTATGAGGACGAGATGAAAGATGGATCGGTGTGTTTCGTGGTTGAACTCCAGAAAACCGGCAAGGTGATCGGAGAAGTCGGGCTTCATGATATCAAGCAGGGGGATAAAGTTGCAGAGATAAGTATTACGGTATTTGATGAGGAGAATCATGGGAAGTGATACGGATCTGATGCACTCGAAATCCTCATACGATACGCCTTTGAATATCTTTCCATGAGGAAACTCGTCGCATGGATTTACGCACATAATACCCCCTCCATAACTCTCTTTGAAAAATATGGATTCGAATGCAATGGGAGACAAAAATCACACAAGTTGATTCGTGGGAAATATGAAGATTGTCTGGTTTATGAGAAATTCCGCGGTGAGGAATTCAAGAATGCCATACCGATAAGTATGAAACGATTATAATCGCAAATTTTATTTCCTCACTAAACTGCCCCATGATCTCCCCGGAAACACTCACCAGGCTCACCGAGTATCTTGAATATATTCATAAAAATACCCCCGATCTTCTCGTCAAGAAACCCGTTACCGAAACGGAAAATATACTTGGTGTGCTCACCTGCATCACAGAAGAGGTGGGCGAGCTTGCTGCTGAGGTTAGGAAGTATACGAAATACTCTTTCAGCCAGAAAAAGTGCGACAGCTTTGAGATGTGAAATCTGGAAGAAGAACTTGCGGATGTTCTCATAACCACGTTTCTCCTCGCAAAAGCAGTCGGAATCGAGTCTTTTGATCCAATCATCAATCGAAAAATCGGGAAGAACCGAGAGAGGGGATACTAGCTTCTTGCTGAGCAATCTCATCTTTACTCCTGCCGAAGTAGGAAATCTCCACTGGGACTGCTCTCACTCAAACATTTGTCACACAAGTACATATGAAATGGTTATAATTGCAAATTTTACTTATTTACTTCTAGATATATGGATCGAATTACCATTGTGCAACATGATAATATAGCACTTGTTGCACCAGAGTTGGTGGATTATGAGCTTATGTGTTTGAATAGAAATGACTATAAGGCTACACAATTCCTTGATTTGGATGACTTTTGAGGAACGGTTTGTCCGAGATTACGTGACGAAAAAACATGGACTGAAACCATCTCAAAACACTGACATTTTATGTGTATCTATAAGATTGATACTGATGAGATAGTCGGTACCATTACTCTTCATTCTACAAGTGAGCGAAATCGTCGTGCCGACTTGTGAATTATAATTTTTTCTAAGCATTGGAATCAAGGAATCGGCACACAAGCTACACGTCTTATGTTACAATACGCTTTCGAATTGCAGGGATTTCATAAAATAGGTCTCTCTGTTTGGGCTGATAATATCGGAGGGATAAGATGTTATGAGAAATGTGGATTTAAATATGTATGAATACATAAAGAACACTTTTGGAATTATGATCATTATGTAGACATGGTAGATATGGAGATACTCGTAAGTGAGTATAAAGAATTAAAAGAAGAATGGTTTACATTATAATTTCTAACTTTCACTATAATTTCTAACTTTCACTCATTATGTTCCCTACAATCAACTCCCGCCAGTCTTTCCCAGCTCTTGAGCTCGAGACGCTCGCATATTGGAAAGCGAATAATACTTTCCAGAAATCTATCGATATCCGTTCGAAAGACAATCCCTATCGTTTTTATGATGGACCTCCTTTTATTACTGGTATGCCACACTATGGACACCTTCTTGGCTCAGCCGTAAAAGATGCGGTCGGACGATATTGGACTATGCAAGGTCGTCGTGTTGAACGTGTTTGGTGATGGGATTGTCATGGTCTCCCAATTGAGGAAAGAGTTCAAAAGAAACTCGGACTCAAATCGAATAAAGAAATCGAGGCAGCAGGAGTGAAGAATTTTATTGATGAGTGTTATAAATATACAAGTGAAGTCTCAAGTGAATGGGATTGGTATGTTAATAGAATAGGTCGATGGGTAGATATGGATCGAGCATATCGTACTATGGATCAGGACTATATGGAATCTGTCATGTGGGTGTTTAAGCAACTCTGGGACAAAGGTCTCATCTACGAGTGAAAGCGTGTTTCGCTCTACTCATGGAAACTCGGAACTCCGATTTCCAACTTCGAGGTGGCGATGGATGATACGTATCAGGACGTGAACGATCCAGCGATTACGGTAAAATTCAAACTGGAAGAGAATAATCAATTTCCAAATGGTACGAGCATTCTTGCTTGGACAACGACCCCGTGGACCATCCCTGCCAATATGGCACTTGCCGTAAGAAATGATATTGATTATGTACTTGTGGAAAATAATGGTGAAGTTTTTATCGTGGCAAAAAACCGTGCCGAATCTGTTTTCAAAGGAAAGTGAGAATATATCGTTATCCGTGAATTTACGGGGCTTGAACTTGTCGGACTCGGATACATTCCGCCATTTCCCGAGTATTATTATGGGAAAAATGGAGATAAAAATCACAAGATTTACCATGCGGATTTTATCACAGATACGGATGGTACGGGTATCGGACATGAAGCACCAGAGTTCGGTGATGTCGACTTTCAGCTTGCCAAAAAAGAAGGCATATACATATCGGAAGCGATGGACGAAGCAGGGAAGTATACTTCTCAGATTTTTGACTACGAGGGTACTCACTACCTTGATCTTGAGCATCCTGAGAAGTGAGCCAACAAGATCAATATCGAACGTATGAAGGCAAATAATACGCTTTTCAAACTCGAGGGGATTACGCATCGTGTTCCATTTTGTCCACGTTCCGGAACTCCACTCATGCAGAAGGCACAATCCAGTTGGTTCATCGATATCCAGTCACAGAAGGAGAGGCTCCTCGAAGCGAATAAGAAGATTAACTGGTTTCCGGAATACTTGAAGGAAGGTCGCTTCGCGAAAGGAATCGAATCCGCTCCAGACTGGTGCATCTCTCGTACGCGTTTCTGGTGAGCACCGATGCCGGTGTGGGCAGGAGAAGACGGAGAGCAACTTGTCATCGGAAGTCGTGAAGAGATATTTGAACTCAACAAACCGTTTGGACAACTGGAGAAAAAGACTGTGGATGGAAAAGAAAAACTCTTTTTCAAATGAGGAGAATTTGACGGAACTGAATTCAACCTCCATCGTCCATATATTGACTCTATCAAGCTCCAGTCTCCAAAAACAGGAAATATACTCACTCGTATACCGGAAGTTCTCGATGTATGGATGGATTCTGGTTCGATGCCATATGCTCAGATGCATTATCCATTCGAAAATAAGTGAGAAATGGAGGCAAGTTTCCCAGCCGATTTTATCGCTGAATATATTGGACAAGTACGAGCATGGTTCTATGTTATGCATGTTCTTGGGGTCCTTGTTAATCCAAATAATGAATCGGAGCCAACACCAAGTTTTACCAATGTTATTACCACTGGTATAGTAAATGGCTCCGATGGTCGTAAGATGTCGAAATCATATGGAAATTATCCTGATCCACGCGGAACGATTGAGAAATATGGAGCCGATCCAATTCGTTTTTACATGATAAATAGTCCTCTTCTTTCCGGCGGAAATATGGACTTTAAAGAGGAAGGTATTGTAGAATCTATCAAAAAAATTCTTCTTCCTCTCTGGAACACGTACAGTTTCTTCACGACGTATGCGAATATCGATAACTGGAGTCCGTGCAAAACGGTGGTTGATTATGTCCGCCATGGTCAGACAGATCTGAATGCGACACAATCACAGAGCAGCAGGGAAGAGCATCGGGTATCCTGAGGGTTCAATGACCACGAACTCACTGACGAAGGACGAGAACAAGCGAAACGACGCGGAGAGGAGCTTCGAAAGAGTGGTGTTACGTATGACGTGATCGTCACAACCGGTATGATCAGGACCGATGAAACGGCACGTATCATCGCCGATGCGATCGGATTCACTGGGGAATGGGTGCGAGAAGAAGGACTCCGAGAGCGGATGGTAGATGAGAAACATGAAGGAAGACTCTTTAGTGATATTGCCCGCGAATACGAAGAGAAAACCGGAGTTAAAGCACCGGGTATCGGTATGCACCTGCTCGCCGAGATGGGCGTGGCAGAATCGAACGACGCTTTTGAAGAACGTACCACTACTGCGTACAAAAATATATTGAAGGCACACGAGTGAAAGCGTATCCTCATCGTCGCACACGGAAATACCTTCCGTATGGTGTATGGAAATATGATGGGAATCGCACGCGAAGAGGCGCTTACTGACCGGGCATACGTGCTTGCCAATGCTGAGCTCTTCCACATGCCAGTCACTCCTGTTACAAACGAACTTGATCGATGGATCATATCCCGTCTCGATCGTCTGACAGCAACTGTTGCAGGAGGATTCGAAGCGTACGATCTCCAGATCCCGACTCGTGCGATTACTGAGTTTATGGATGATCTCACGAACTGGTATGTGCGCCGTTCCCGACGCCGATTCTGGAAATCCGAGAATGATGGTGACAAGATGGAAGCATACGAAACACTCTATAGCGTACTCGTGACGCTCACCAAGGTCATGGCACCGATTACTCCGATGATATCCGAAGCAGTCTATCGAGGACTCACAGGAGGGGAATCCGTGCATCTTGAGCGATTCCCAGAATGAATCCGAGCTCATATGTTCGACTCTCTCGAAGCGGATATGAAACAGGCTCGCGACATCATCACGCTTGGGCTCGCACTTCGTGGACAGAAAAAAATCCGCGTGCGTCAACCGCTCCAATCCATCACCATCGGTGAGGAGCTCTCGGAATACTTCCAGGAAATAATCCGCGAAGAGCTTAATGTCAAAGAAGTGAAAACCGAGGATATGTCCCATGTCGCACGAAAGATCTGTAAACCGAACGCGAAACTCATCGGACCACGGTTCGGGAAAGCAGTGCAGGACCTGATTCGAGAAGCAAAGGCGGGGAATTTTCAGGAGTTGGATAATGGGCGTATTCTCATCCCCGCGACCACAGCCCTCACCCCTGACCCCTCTCTCAAAGGGCGAGGGGAGGATGGATTTGTCCTCGAACCAACTGAATACGAAATCGCCTACGAACCGCTTGAAGGAGTCTCGCTCGATGTCATGAGTGGTGCCGGAATGGTCATCGCGATGGATACGGCTATCACGGAAGAGCTTGAACTCGAAGGCTACGCTCGCGACCTTGTCCGAGTCATCCAAGATCTCCGAAAGGAAGCAGGGTACGAAGTCTCCGACCGAGTCCAAGTTGCTCTCCATGGAGAGAAGATGGAGAAGATTCTCTCACTCTTCTCGTCTTACATCACTTCAGAGACACTTTCTGTCATCGACGAGAGTCTCACGGAAGGGGATATCTCCCGAGAGGTGGATATAGAAGGGATTATGGTGAAAGTTGTGGTGAAGAGATAATATTACAAATCAGTTGACTTTTTCAATGTATTTAATATATATACTTCATATAAATTCACTCTTATCTACTATGTCAAATACCACCACCAGTACACCGTACGGATTGAAATGCTTAGGTAGTTTTCAAGTTAAAGCTACACTTACTCCTGATACGAGCGAAGCATTGGTGGGAGACGTTGTACAAAATATCATCGCCCGTGTAGAGGAGTATATCGGACCGATATTTTTTCCGGAAGAAATTCGTATGCAGATTTCGACACATCAGACTAGAATGATGAGAATCCATTATCGTTCTGATGAGCTTTGTTCAAAAGGACTGCATCGGCCTCGTGCCAATGAGATAGCGATTTTGGAAAACCCCTTGTTTTGAACGCGAAATAAGTATGAAGAATGACATTATCAAGGATTAAAACGGCTGTTTCCTGAAATATTTGGAGACAATCAATAAAACACAATCCCTCACGATTTCGTGAGGGATTGTTATGATTTTGTCGTGGAGCGAGCATAGACTGCATTCTTTGTAATCGACTGTATGGAACTTCACTCCATACTTTCCTATCTATACTCTCTCGAAAACAAGAAACACTCGTTCCTGTTCTCCAATCTTGTAATCCTCTACTCCAACCAATCGGAGTCCAAGTTTCCTCAGAATCTGTTTTCCTTCCGCAAGCTCATCGGGACTTGCCAGCTTATAGAGGATGATCTGACCGTCCTTCACGAGAAAAGGTTCTGCCCATTCGAGGATCTGCGGGAGATATGCGGTCGCTCGCGATACGATAAAATCAAACTGTCTCTTGTATTCCGGAAGTTTCGCAACCTCCTCGGCACGAGCCTGGATCGCCCGAATCCCTGTCAAACCCAATCACTCGATGAAGTGGTTCATGGCACGGACTTTCTTTCCAACCGAATCCATGAGGGTGAAATCCGCCTCGGGAAAGAGGACTTTCAAAGGAATCCCTGGGAAACCTCCTCCGCTTCCGATATCGAGGACTTTCCCATGGAGCTCTGCTACGTTCCCGAGCATGAGAGAATCGATGAAGTGCTTCTCTATAATACCCTCGGGTGTTCGTATGGCAGAGAGGTTCGTATGAGCGTTGTATTCTATAAACAAGTCCAAAAACTTCCGAAAAATCGCTTCTTCGGAAGGTTCGAGTTCGATGTGGTACTGGGAGAAAAGAGCAAAATCTGACATTTTATACGCTATATTTTAATTGGTAAAATCCACTTTTGGTGCAGTATTCGCCCCTTTGTCGCTCTCGAAGAGATTTTTTTTCGCAAATCCGAACATCCCGGAGACGACATTGTTCGGGAAGAGTCGTATGTAGGTATTGAACTGCTGAACCGATTCGTTGTACCGCATTCGTTCAGTGGAGATCCGGTTCTCGGTTCCCTCGAGCGATACTCTGAGATCGGCAAATGCCTGATTTGCCTTGAGATTCGGATAATTCTCCGTAACCATAAGTAATCGGGAAAGAGCTTGGGAAATCCCTTGTTGCTGATTCTGAAACTCTGCCATTTCCTTTGCATCGTTCACATTTACGTTCATCTTCGTTGCGGATGCACGGGCGTTCACTACCGCCTCCAAGGTAGATTTCTCGAAGTTTGCCTCGCCTTTGACGCTGCTCACGATGTTCGGGATGAGATCCAACCGTCTCTGGTACTGATTTTCCACCTGAGACCAAGCGGCATTTACCGATTCCTCCATAGCTACCATGCTATTGTATTTTCCAAAGAAGGTAAATACCACGATTACCAAAAGTCCGACAATTGTTCCAAGAACTATTTTTCCAGTGTTTCACATAATTTGAAAAAGAAAAGAAATAAAAAACTATACTAGGTCTGAACTTCAAATATATCTTTTCTCCCTTCCTGCGGGACTCGCTCTAGGGATGCTCGAACACAGTCCTCGGTTACGGTCGAAAAATATATTTTGAAGTCAAGAAATAAAGGGGTACACTTACCATTTTCAGGAGCTCCCTCCGCCCCCGAAACTTCCTCACCCGAAAGTGATTCCTGAGGATCATCCCGAACTGGAGGAACCTCCGCCTCACCTGCCGGATTTTCCGAATATTCAGAAGAG
>JAQTWO010000002.1:0-8907 GCA_028689245.1 Candidatus Altimarinota bacterium
ACGATACTGTAAGAAACAACAAAACATCTATCTCTTTCTTTTCTTCTTTTTTTGGTTTCAAAAGTGCTCTTAAAAGGGATACCTCGACTTCGCTCGGTATGACAGTAAACCATCATAAACCAGTATCTATGCTCGGTTTCACCCTCATCGAACTCATCGTCGTCATAACGATCCTCGTCATACTCTGAACCATAGCATTTTTGAATCTCGGAGGTTTTCAGAGCAGTGCCAGAGATGGGAGAAGAGTATCGGATATGGCGAATATAGGGAAGGCTTTGGATATGATGATAGTGACACAGGGGAATGCTCCTATTCCCACGAGTGCTGTTTCCTATACGGGAGGTTCTGTTACTCTCTTCATAGGAACAGTGACGAGTACGACGATTCCTCGTATGAATGGAGATTTCTCTGATCCATTGACTCGGTCTCCGTATAACTACTCGGTATTTGGGAATGGGTTATACTATCAGCTCGGGATAGATTTCGAGAATCCTCTTTCCTATCATACCAGCATACCAGGAATAGATACGGTGTATGCAGCTGATTCTTCTCTCAGATATTCCAAGCTTTCAGGAAACTACGTATTCGATCCTTCTCTTCCTTCTCTCTTTGTATTGTCCGGAAGTTACAATACTGCTTCTGGAGGGATATTCGCTCCAGATGTGTGCTTCGTTCTGGATAATGTGAGTACGAATACGTTTGGTTCTTCTGTTTCTTCCGTTACTTCGTCCGGGTGTATCGCAAAGAAAGATATGAGTCTGAATACGCTTGATAGGAGTCTGGTGGGATATTGGGATATGGAGACACTTACCAGTAGTTGATTATTGAAAGATTTGAGTGGGAATGGGAATGAGGGGGTGTTGAGTGGGAGTGTATTGCCGACAAGTACGGGAGGATATGTATGAAAGGGGTATTATTTTAGCGGTTCAAGCATGTTTTATTCCAGTCAATCACTCAAATATCAAGGGAGTCAGACAATTACTTTAGAGATGCTTGTAAATTTAAAAGCTTTAGCATCTTCCAGCATACTAATAGAATCTTCTCAAGATGCGAATACAAATACGGGATCTTGGTACTTGGCTGATTTTTATCCTTCTGGTGGCTGTAACTCAAAGATTCCAACAATAACACCTTTTCTTAGTATAAGTCCGATTGGGTGGCGACGTATTATAAAATGTCCATACGTTCAATCAGAAGAAAAAAACAAATTCATCTCCATTATATATGACCTAAAAAAACAAAACATATCAATATTTCTCAACTGAAGTCCTCTTCGTACGTATGAAGCAATAAACAACCCAGTATCCTGATCTATAAATTCCGAAACAATTAAAGATTATACGCTCTATATAGGAAAACGATCAAATGCTCCAGGAGGTGGGGCACTAGGTATTATCGATGACCTCAAAATCTATAATCGTGCTCTCTCCGACTCCGAGATCAAACAACAGGCGAGAATAGCGGGATTCTAATCACCTGAAAATCCAAACACTTTCCCGAGCATCTCGATCGCTCGCTTTTGATCGATAAAAAATGGGCTGGTGGCTACGGTAATGAGATCAGCCTGACGAGCAAAATGGAGAATAGTTCTCTTTTTGTCCTCGAACGGAATATAGTCGAGTTCGGGAGCAAAGAAATCGAGATCGAGATTCAAGATGAGGGATTCATTCTCTCATTTTTGGTAGGAACCGTAGTTTTCTATCCCCACAGAGTCCTCTATACGAAGGACTTTTTCGATAATCCCCGCACGCCGAGCGGGTTGTATATAGTTTCCGACATTGCAGGAAAAGTTCGTGAACTCGAAAACTTGTTTGAGACTAATTTGACGAGGTTTGATATCTTCCTCATCCTTTTCCACCTCATCCTCAACCCTTCTCCTAAGAGGAGAAGGGAGATTGCTTTGATTCATTTCCCCCTCTCCTTCTAGGAGAGGGGCGGGGTGAGGTGAATTGGAGGAATTAAAGGGGGTGAGGTCATTTTCATTCTCCCACAAGTCCGAATGCTCGTCGATATGCACGAGGGTCGTATGGGGTCCCAACTGGTTATGAGAAAGGGCTTCGTACCAAAAATAGAGGGCATGATTATGGTTATCGAAAACTACCATGGGAATCCCCTTCCACTCCATGTGAACAAAGTTTCTCAGTCCCCGACAAGATTGCAACACCCCATATTCATCCATGTCTTCAAATACCACCTCCGAGCCGATGGCAATATCGTCAAAATCCCCTTCTATGAGAGATGGAACATAGAGTGTTGGATCGGTTCGTATCGAGTAGGAAAAAACATTGTTTCCGGCATACTCGGTGAGATAAAATGGTCTATTATACATATCAATATGTTTCATATGAAAAAGTCAATATCTGTTCTTTTGCCAGATACGATGATTGTATGATACGATGAAACAGTCATTTATCAAATAAAAATAAAAACCAGTGAAACATCTCACTATCATCCTCATCGCATTGCACGTATGGTCGATATTCTCTCAAGCAATTGCAGACAACGCTCCGACTTCGGACAGAAAGGATTTTATCGTCACAGCCTATTATTCCCCTATCCCGAATCAAAGTTTCTATCTTCGAGGAAGTTATGAGGCAGACATTTTATTGAATGGTAATGGGACACACGGTGCCAGTGGAAAAAGCGTCTACTCGGGGATGCTCGCTGGACCGAAAACGTACCAGTTTGGGACAAAGATACATCTTGACTGACTCGGAATCGGTGTGATCGATGACCGCGGAGGAGCCATAGTGAGTTCCTGATCCCGCTGATACGATGCGGATAGAATCGATGTCTGGATGTGACAAGGAGAAGAAGGTCTTCGTCGTGCTCTTTCCTGGGGAAAAAGAAGGATTTCTGGAACCATACTCTCGGACGAAGACGTTGTGGAAGGACATTTTATCGATTTCTCGAACATAAAAATCGCAAATATACGCGAGACCGATTACAAACCACAACAAAAAATCAAGACGAAGGAAGCGATCAGTATTTTCAATACCACGATCGACGCATACGCAGCTCCCGAGAGGATCAAAGAACTTCAAACCATCCTCTCCCAGTTATCCTACTACCATGGAGTCATAGATGGAAAATATTCAAAAATATTGGAGGATGCGATTTATGATTTCCAGATGGAAAATCAGATCATCGATTCGAAAAAGAACGCCGGAGCGTGATATTTTTGAGCCAAAACTCGTACCAAGCTCCAAGAGATTTATACGCTCTATACCGAAAATGAGAAGAAAAGAATCGCCGAAGAGATACGTATCGCCCAACAGAAAGCGGAGTATGATAAACAGGTGGCTACAGAAAAAGCGGAAGTGACTCTTTTCGTGGAAAATCTCGGAGCGCCGAAATCGGACGAAGTGGGAGTGCATGTCCGCAATCTCCAAAAAAGCCTCAAATTACTCGGATATTTTACCGGGAGAGATACTGCTATCTTTGGAAAAAACACAAGAGCCGCCCTGATCTCCTACCAAATAGATCAGAAAATACCGAAAGAAGAGCTCGGCAAGATAGGGAAAAGCACAAAGAACGCACTCTCTCATGATCTCTTCGCATTAAAAAATACTTCCCATACCGGAATCTCTTGGAATGGGAAGTAACGACACTATAAGAGGAAAAGGACTACTACTTCCGCACCTCATCGATGATGTGTTTCGGGAACATCACAATGTCTCCAAGGAGGGTGAGGAGGAACTTGACGATAGCATGGACGGAGTCCAGGGCACCGACTCCGAATCCTGCGAGGTCGATGATGATATTGTCTCCGAGTTTGGAGTCCTCCAGTTTCTTGATCCATGGGAACTTAGAGCTCAGATAGATGGCTTTGTCGACGGTGTATTCTTTGGAGACATTGAGTCGTGTGAGTTCGAGTTTGAGCTCTTGGAGTCCGGATTCCGCAACTCTTTCGACTTCATGAAACAGATTCAGGATATCCTGGAGTGCCTCATCGGAGATATCCGTGTCTTCGAGCTTTTTTTCCTTCGAGAGCTCGGCTCTGAGTCCCTCTAATCCCTTCCCTACCTCGATGCGGTGGATGAGCGAGAGAATCTCCTTCTTGGTCATGTGACTGTTGAGACTCTTGAGCGTATCCACGATCTGGTTTTCAAGGTCGGCTTTCTCCTTGTTCTTGAGGATACCCGCGTGTTGTTCCGTAGGAATTGGTTTTTTGGCAATTTCTCCAGCAGGATCCTTTTGTTCGTGTGACATACCGTGATTATTTAAAGATAAAAAATAATTGTCATAAAAATTTAGCAATCTTCTCTCCCCCCTCTCCTCCGAAGGAGAGGGGTCGGGGGTGAGGGGGAAAGGGTAAGTCTATGGAGGCACGTCCCTAAAGGCTCCCGAAGGCAGTTCCACTGGTAGGTCGGGGGTGAGAGCCTTAATTCACTCCATCCGTACTCATCACTCCGCTTGCAGTTCATGTCTGTTCCGCTTGTTCTATCTGTTTCAGGAGCATATCGGCCTGTTCTCCGAAGACTCCGTCTGAATCCAGATTCTTGGTAGATTGTATATATTCTCGACTGGAAGTGAAATTATTTTTCTGAAAATGAAGCCGAGCGAAGCCGAGAGCTACCGCTGGATTGCGAGCATCAAGAGAAGAAGCCTTGGTGAGGTCATCTATGGCATGGTCCATATCCTTGTTCTGGAGATCTAACTCTCCTCTCAGAGCATAGAGCATAGAAGAGTCAGGAAATTTTCCGATCCCCTCGTTTGCCCAGAGGAACCCCTTGGACACATCGTTTCCCTCGATGGCGATATGTACCGCGACTATGAAATCATCCTCGGTTACATCCGGCTCTTTGAGAAGATGACGAAATATCTTCATCATACCTTTCTTATCTCCGAGAACATAGTAATTGTACATGAGCCGACGTTCCAGTTCTGTTTTCGGAGTATATCAGTTGAGTACTGCCGTATTGAGGTAGAGATTGGACGTGGAATAATCCTCGAGATAATAATTGATCAGCCCCAGTGTGTATGCCGTTGCCACATCCTTGGAATCGAAAGCATAATATTTCCCCAAGTACGTATTGGCTTCCTTGTATTTTCAGAGCTCATAATTGCAATATCCTGCAATCTTGTAGGCAATCTTGTAATCAGGACGTTTTTCGGTAATCTCAGCCGCTATCTTGGCTCCGGCAAGATACTCTTTGGACTCGAAAAAAGCACCTGCGAGGAGGATATTGCGATACTGGAAATCGGAGCTCACCTTCATGTATGTATCGATGATATTCTTGAATTTCATCGTCGGTTCATAACTTCCGGAATATGTTTCCAATGAAACCACACAATTATGAATCCCCGTGTAACAGTTCTCGACATAGGAATAGTGTCGAACCTCGTCTTCCGAGAGTCCAAGTTTCTGAATCTCGGAGCTCTTTATGGAAGTGCTTTCATCGAACATGAGCGAGGACAGCATCTTTTTCTTTTCCACATCTTCCAGATCTACGAAAGGAACACGACTATAATACCTGTAAGCATTTTCAAAGTCTTTGAGGTCAAAATAAACTCATGCAATCTTTCGTTCGAGAACATTATCGTCCTTGAGTCGAAGATACGCATTCAGGTAATATCTGAGAGCGGTTTCTTGATCATTTTTGAGGGAAAAATAATCTCATTTTCGTATGACGGATCGAAAATCTTTTCGACGCTTGGATTCATCAAGACGCTCTTCTTTCGTCTGACCGGTCTGCGTACGCTCCACTCACACTTCTCCGGCGCCAGTCCCGGTCGGATCGGTTGTCGGAAGTTTTTGTGAGACAAAAGGAACAGAACACGATGTCACAAGACAGCAGATTCCAAGAAAAAAAAGATACTTTTCCAAACGTATGAAATTTTGCATGAATATGGACAGGGGGGATAATTGATGAAAAGAAAAATGGTTCGTTCAATCGTGTTTCATAGGAAAATTCGGAACACAACGTTTCCGGACGTTCATATGTTTCCTATGAAATATTCCATTTCTCAAAAAGAGTATATTCAGATTTGTCCAAGAGTAAAATCCCTTTCATCCCTATTTACAAGAAATGGTATTTCCATATACTCATCAGGACAAAAACTTCTGATCCAGTTCGATTCCGATATCGAAGCACTTATTCTTGGTTGCACCCACTACCCTATCATACGGGGTGTTATTGAAAATTGTCTGCCTGGACTCCCGATCATAGACCCGGGATTCGAGTCTGCTGTCAAATTTCGAGAATATCTGGGGCGACATCCAGATATTGAAAAAAACATCTCCCGATGAGGAGAGATGCGATTTTTTACGAGCGGTGATATGGGGAAATTTCGAGAGATCAGAGAGAAGATACTGAGGAAATATTTTCAAGAAACTACCTAACTGGCACTTTAGCCGCCTTGTAAAGGTGCTGGAATTCGGTTTCGTCAAACTCAATCGGACGTGGATAATCTTTATATAATGAATGAAAATTTTCCACGTAAATATCTTTTGTGACAAATCTGAGTTCTCAATCCATTCTCACGGACATAAGAAATCCATGCTCTTTTTTAGAGTACAACAAGTGAGCAAGGATACTTTTTTCATTCAAAGGATTGAGTAATCCTCCTCTTCTTTTGTCATTCTCATGTAGAACCTTCAATGTCTCCCTTATTGCGAGCTTAATATTCCCAACAGTAAGACTTCACATAAGACGACATACTGCCGAGAGAAGTTTCTTGAGATCATATATTTCATGCTTATTGAAACCTGATTCATTTTTATTTCCCGTGTACACAAACTGCACCTCTATATCATTGGTGATTACTGCTTCCCCATTTCCACTACTGCAACTTTTTTTTACACTTCCGACCAATTTAGCCTCCGTTAATTCTCCTGTTCACTCTTTCGGAGTTTTTCGAATCCTCCTTGGAATATCAGCTTCAAAATCAGGTGATAAAAATGCTCATTTTTGATCCATCTCACATCTTTCAAAAAGTCCGCCTGCAAAATACTTAATTGCACGATCTCACATCTTCGTGGAACAAGGAGCATCTATTTCAATTCGCACTCCTGTTACATCCTGAACGATGGCAGAAGTAAAATGCGGTCGATTGTATATGAGTTTCAACAAAAGACTTTTGAATTGTTTCGTGCGAAAATTCAAACGTCCTTCGATATAGTTTGGATCATCACTGGAAAGTCCATTGGTAAAATATATATCATGGGTGTTTTCTTTTTCTTTTATTACAGTGAATCAAGGCATTTTCTTTATTTTTTCTATTACCGCTTGTGTCTCTTGTATCGCATGTGTCATATCACCATGATGGTCAAGAATATTCTTGACAGCATACATAGTTTTAAAAAGAGCACACTGAACAATCGTTGAGTATCAGCACTTCGGAGATTCCAAAGTGCTGTATATGTCATCAGTGAAAGCCCGAATACTTGACCATTTCATTCCTTTTCTTTCTTCAGGAATAGGAAGTAAAAAGGTGTTTTCTAGTTCATGGATACTGTGATTATAGATCATATGGAGTCGCTTCAATCATTCTCTCATCTGACATTCTGAAGACTTTTCATTCAATCCGAGTTCTTTGAGCACAAGTTGATACAATTTATCATCGGATATACCTCGAAGAGAATATAAATCATGTGGGGTAAGTCCTTTCCATATTTTTTCATTGAGTATCTGAAGATATCAACGATAGTTTGCAATACTTTGTTTTGTGAGTCCACAATTCGCTGACTTAGTACGTACTCTTTTTATTTCAACAAATTGGATATCAAATGGGGAATTCATTTTTCTTATATTTACTAAATAAACTTTCCCTAAATTTACCATACATATCATCTTTTTTCAACTTTTATGGCTTACATATATACAAAGCGACAAGATCAGAAATACTCTCAATTTTTTTGAGACTATAGCAAGATAGCACCGGAAGTCAAAGATGATACACATAACTTCACAAATTCTTCACATTTTACTCCTGTCCGCATCCCATCAAAAAACCTCCGCGACCGGCGAGGTCGTCAGAGGAGCTGATTTTGTGTCAAATATTCTTAGGATGGTGTGAATACTCTTCCTGAGTACAAAAACCTGTTCGACAGAGATGCTTCCTACTCCATATGAAACTTCTCCTGAAGTTGCCGTACCTGTGATGACGAGAGAGTTGGAGCGATAGTGGTATGGAAAAAATCCAGTATGAGTGGGAGTTGTCGCCCCTCTTTTTGGTATCGCTCCACGGAAAGGTGCATCGCGAAAGTCACCTCCTCATTGGTCCCCACACACTCGAACGGTTTATGTCCCGAATATCCGAGCAATTCCTGAAAAAGAGAAAGGAGACTCTCATCCTCATAGATATCCCGACCAAAAATCGTGATGATATCGTCCGGGGTAATAAACGGATGTAGAGCACTGAATACAAAGGCACATTTCGGGCAATGCAGACACCACCTGTCAGTGGTGGTTTTATTTTGCTCGATAACCTTGAAGTTGTTATTGCAACTGCTGAAAACCGGAAAATACCGCTTCGCCTCGGAAAAGAGTTTCGCGATCTCTATCTCGTACATGTCCCGAAGGAGACTGAAGTATGTCGTATCGCTCATATACCTTGCGACATATCCCTGAAAATCCGCTTCAAATTCACTGCTTTTGCTGTACTGGTGATTGATCGCATATCATTTCCAGATAAGGTTTTCACTATCCGCACTCTTTTCATTGGAGAGCACATTGTACCGGTAACCATAGAGATAATTCACAATCTGGAGTGCGAACGCGATTACGCCAGTGATAGGTACATGTCCGTTGTAATAACCTTCCTGATTCATACGGAATAATTTCTCGTCCATATATCGATGGATAGTCATATGTCGTAAACCAGAAACTTTCGCCACAGCATCGTGGAGAAAATAATCTTTTCCAAATGTGAAAAGATCATAGGTTTTCCCTTCTTTCCGGA
>JAQTWO010000002.1:8917-39032 GCA_028689245.1 Candidatus Altimarinota bacterium
ACCAGGTACTCTGGAGCGTCTTCTCCTGCTTGTGAGACTTCAAATGATTTTTTCTCATATGTTCTCTCCCCTGCCCCGACGAAATCGAACAGCCCTTCGGGCGATATCTGGTTCTTGTAGAGAAACTCTCCGAGTCACTGAAGGTAGAACTTCTTCCAAAAAGCCGCCTGAAAATCATCGATCTTTCCAGAGGAAACGACGAGCCTCTTCGTCGGATAGAGCTTATAGTAACTAATCCCGAATGCGATGGAGCAATGAAAAAGAAGATTCGCGAGAACCACAGGATCGATATCCTTGCGTACAGCGAACCCAGGAGCAGAAAAATCGATACGTTCCTCGAAATACACCAGATGATCGAAGCTATATCGGAAACGGGCTTCAAGTGTCGTCGGATCAAAGGAGGTACCTTCAAAATAAAACACAGTAAATGGAGTCATGAGCACGAGGGAAAACAGATAAAAAATAATATGGATCTAAATGGGAACGACGCAGTCGTTCCGTACGATATGGTAGGGAACGACCGCGTCGTTCCTGATTGCATCGTTCCGTACGATATGGTAGGGAATAATCGTATTGTTCCTGATAAAAAATAATTCGATTTTCATTTCCTGTAAGTCTGATTATACTGGAGAATATACTGGTTTCGCTTTAATATTCAAATTATTTCAAAAAATGAATTTTCACGATACAAACATCGCCATCGTCGGATTCGCCCGCGAGGGGCAAAGTACGCTCCGTTTTCTCTTGTCACACCATGTTGACCCCACGAAAATAACCATACTGGACAAAAATACTGCCGCTGTAATACCTGATGGCTTTACCAGTGTACTCTGAGAGAATTATCTCGAAAATCTTTCGCCGTACGATATGCTCATCGTCACCCCAGGGATTTCCCCATACACTCGAGAGCTCCAGGATTATAATGGTATTATCACATCACAAACGGATATATTTTTCAGACAATATACAGGGAAAATCATAGGCGTAACCGCCACAAAAGGAAAATCCACAACTGTCACTCTCATACATGAGATGCTCCGTCAGGCCGGAAAAAACGTCCAACTCGTCGGAAATATCGGAACTCCCGTGCTCGACACAGTAGACCTGAACAATCCTCTGGACTGGATCGTCTACGAGCTTTCGAGCCATATGCTCGAATACTCGGATCTGTGCCTCGATATCGCGGTTCTCTGAAATATCTATCCCGACCATCTCATATACCATAACGGGTTCGAAAATTACAAGAACGCCAAACTCCATATCCTCGGAAACACCAAACATGCCGTGGTCGGAAAACAGGTTTTTGATGACGGATACTTGAAAATGGAAACGGACTCGATAACCACGGAACATGGCGTGCGAATACAAGCAAATATTGTTCAGATACCAGATACGACAGGATACCATCTCAATGGAGACGATCTCTACAACTGAACAGAGCGTATCATGTCCGGAGCGGAGATACATCTTCTCGGAGCTCACAACAAGCGTAATATATTGAGTGTCTTCGCTGTCGGAAAGATTGCCGGTATCCCTGAGCCAGTTATACGAAAAGTCTGTTCGGATTTTCGATGACTGCCTCACCGACTCGAATTCGTCGGGGCATTTGATGGAATCAACTTCTATGACGACGCTATATCAACTACTCCAGAAAGCACGATCGAAGGGATTCTTGCTCTGGATGGACGTGTGGACACTATTTTCCTCGGCGGACAAGATAGAGGATACGATTTCTCCCATCTCGCCCAAGTCCTCAAAGAGCAAAAGATACGTAATGTCGTGCTCTTCCCCGACTCCTGAGATCGTATACTACCGTTGCTCGACCAGTCGTCGCACCGAATTCTTTCGACTATTTCAATGAAAGAAGCAGTGCAATTTGCCTATACACATACCGAGAACGGCAAAACATGTCTCCTATCAACCGCATCCCCAAGTTACAATCTCTGGCGAAATTATGAGGCGAAATGAGATGAATTTCAAAAATTCGTCAACGAAAATACATATTAAGCCAATTATTCCCCTCTGCTCCTACAGGTCTGTCCCAAAAACTGAGGGGTTTATAGATGTTCATAAATTATGAATTCAATCCCAATCCTCAATGAAGTGGTCACTTATCGCCTGGAAGAGTTGGAATAGTGCTATCAACTTTAAGTTTTATTCAGTCAAATCGATAATCATTCGAGCGTAAGAATGATATATGATTAAATATTATTTCCTCAACTCTGGTTCTAGATTCGTAGTGCGTAAAGAGTTATCTGGTCCAAATGAATACATAGCAAGTGGTGCAACCACACCTGCTGCAAGAGCTGTTCACATACCTCCTACTATTCCATATCTTGATATTGCCTGAATACGTGGGACATTTGGGGCAAATGCTCACTTTATACTCTCCATAAATATTCTTTCTTGGGCCGATATTGGTATTTCTTTTATTATAACTTTTCCAGCAGCATCTGTCATAGATACTTTTACAACTCATGTTTTAAGAATATCACTTGCTCCACCAAGCAATTGAGCGGTCGTGCCTGGTTTGATCATACTACGAATTGTAGCCATAGCTCCTTTCGCACCGATTCAGGCAGCTGCTCATATTCACGTCTCCCAAAATGGAAGAGAAAGCGTAAAGAGAACGTCACCAAATCCACTCGCTATCATAGCACCAAGATTTGCAAATGAGTTCATCCATTCTGCATTTCTAATAGAACGAGTGAGGTCTACAGAATCAAGATATGTTCCATAATATGGAACGAGACCAGCTGCCATGCGTGTCACATCATGTTTAAGTTTATCTGGATCGAGGCCATCTGCCCAGAGAAGAGAGGTCATTCCTACACCCATAAGTACCATACCGCCACTTCCCATACGGAAACGGAATAATTTAGTTTCTGGATCAACAAGTTTCAATTGAGATAGATTTTCAGCACGATCATTTCCGACAAAAAATCGGTTAAATATCTTTGAAAAGCTAAATGGCATAGCATGAGTATTTCCTTCGCTTAAGACATTTGCAAAAAGTTTCTCTGTTTCGAGCATTTTACCAACTGATTTCTGGACATCATTTTCTATAGATGCTATAGCGTATCATTTCTCACGAACCTTCAGCTCAATAGCAGTTTTTCGATCTGCATTCGTAGTATCAAGCTTATATTCTGCTTGAAGTTTGTGAATTTCAGATAAATGAGTTTTTATAATCTTTTCTTTTTCTACCAATGCTTTTTCATACCCGTCTCCCAGTCGAGAAAATTCTATCCAATCCTTAGTATTCACAGATCTTCCCGAAGCAACAATTCCATGAAGTCAGAGACGTCATTCTTCAAGTTTCTGAAGATGAGTATAGAATCATTCTGGATTACCACGAAGGACCTGTAGTTGAGCAAATTTCTGAGGTCCACCTTGTATTGATTGGATACCTGCTTCCATAACCTGGAGCTTCGTAATCACTTCACGCTCTGCTATAAATCGAAATACATCTTGTTCCAATTTTGGACTTACAATTTTATTTCATCTCGAATCAACCATCATTTTTGCATGTAACTCTTTTTCGGCAATATCTACGATAGACCCATACTGCGAATGTGTTCCATTATTGAACTCAGCTTTTATTCGAGCAGTTTCTGTTTCCCAATTTGGATTTGTGAGTGCAGTTTTTTGAGCTTCCATTTCTGGGAGTTTTTGCGTAGCATACTCATAAGAAGGATTTTTACCAAAAAAACGATCCCAAACGTTTGCAACTGATCAAGTTAAAATATGTTTTTCATTATTATTAAGCTTAGCGTAAGGCTTTATAGCTCCATAATAAAACTGAGTTCATCGAGCAATCAATATTGGAAGTGGTGCACCAGAATATGTTTCTGGATTATTAGATCAGGATGAATCTGAACGATTATCATTCCACCCTGAAATAACTTCTGCGATATCGGCAAGTTTCTTTTCTAGATCGGCACCTGTAGCAAGAGATAGTCCAGAAACCATAATCCCCAGACCTGGAATGGGAAGTTTATCAACAAGTTCTTTTACAAGTTTTACACGCTCAGAAGCTGGGATTTTTGGATCTACGAGAGCCTTTGCCGTATCTTTGAGAGTTCTTTTATCTGGTACTTCTTTCCCTGTTATTTTATCTTTCAACATCGTAAACCACTCCGGCTTGAAAATCCCAACCGCAGCGACGAGTGCGATAAGTACTCAGATAGAAGCTTTCCCGCCTGGTATATATTCAGAGAAGCTATCGATAAAGTCCTTTTTTCCTCCCTTGGAATCTTCTTTCTTGTCGTCCTCTCCACCAAACATCCCACCGAAGAGTTTGTAGAGCCCGAAAGCAACTCAGGCAACTGCGAGTCCAGTGATAACCTTATTATCTTTAGCAAACTCCATGATGGGATTATCCATAGACAAACTCGTCCAGTCCCCTGTTTTTGCCGCTTGTTGAAACTCTCCAAGTGCTGCACCATAGGGTGCTTGGGTACGGAGTTTTTCGGTCCACTCAGTTCGCATGTATGTGAGCACTGGCGTATCCCCTTTTCCAAGACCTGTTCGAACAAGTTCGATGACATTTTTTTCCTGAGCATTAAGATCTGGGTATTTTCTGAGATCCAGTTTTGCAAGCTTTTCCAGTGAGTCAAAATCTTCCGGTTTCTGACCAGGTTTTGACAGTTTAGTTGCGATGGTTCCAAGTGCCAATGAAACCGTGCTCATAGCTTGACTCTGGACCTCTACTGGTTTCTGCCAATCGATAGACCGGATAATATTGACATCGGCACTTATACCCGCAGCATAAGTGAGGTTTTGTTCCGCCATACCAAGTCTGACATCTGTAGTACCAGAAACTGTAGCTCTCTGAGTATCGCGACGTGAGTCAGTATATTTGCGGTCGAGAAACTTCTGTGCCTCACTTTGAAGTTTCATTGGGTCGATCGTCCCTGAAACTTCACGCTGAAATTGTACAATCTCACCGCGTGTGATATTGATCTGCTCTGAAATAGCCGGGATACTCACAGTATCGGGCAAACGGAGTTCTCGGCGGAGGTTTTCTTCTTCACCTGGGATAAATATGAGGATATCTGTGATAGACATAGAATTATGATTATATTATTTTACCGCATAGGTTTTTACTTGCTGCATTTTTGCATACAAACCGTCTTTTTTGGCATCTGCCGATGTGTAATCACGATCAATCATAGCCGAACCATCTATTTCGATATCTTGAAAGTTACGTGCTTCTTCATTCATGAAGATGAATCTTTGTATAGACTCTGCATCATTTAAATCACTCGTGATATCCACCAGTGCCAATTCAAAACTATCATTATTGGTATGGATTCTGAGTACTTTTTTTTCTATTTTATCCCCTGTTTTGTAACTTCTATTGATATCTATTATATAATACTCACATTCATCCGAATTTGCTATATATTTTCCGACCCTCATGGAAAGTATTTCCTGTGATGAAAGAGTTATATCGCGGGATCCAGAATGAGGGGATATACTCCCTATATTGACTCACTTTAACGTGGTGAGCGTATCTGGTTTGGGTAAATTTTTAAATTGTGCCTTCAGAATCTCTTTTCTTGCGAGCAGATCGTTCCATTTCACTGCAAGGGAATCTGGAATAGTAGGATTTTGTGTGTAAAACTCATTGAAGCTCTTTGTAACATCATTGATGCTCTTACGCAAAGCTTCGTATGTGTCTTTATAAGCTTCCAGACTCAACTTCTCTGGAGAAAGTTTCTCAAATACTCTGTCGATTGCAGGAAGGGTTTGTGTTTCAAATGCATTGAGTGTATCAATAGCTGCCATATATTAGGAGAATTAAGATTTAATAGATACTTTTAAAGCTGTTTCATGGCACTCTGCCTGAAAAGATTCGAGATTTTTTTGAAGCTCAAATGTAGCCCGCTGGAGATCGAGAAGAGTACATGAGTTTTCATAAATAGTTGATGTCATACTATGGAAAAGTTATACGGATTCTTCTAGAGGCTTGGAAGTTTGCACTTGTCCTGCAGGAGTTGCTGACTGAGCGGGAGTAGTTGAAGCTCAAGCCGCTTGGGTTGCTGATGATGCCGGTGCTGCAGCAGGAGCTGCAACGGTTGGTTTTGAGGCTCCGGTTGTCACCCAGACAATCACTTCAGAAACTGTTTTTTGTGCGATGATATCTTTCATATTCGCTTCTGCCACTCCAGCATCTGAAATACCCTGCTCTTGTTGAATCTTTTTAATTCCATCTTGGTAGAGGGTATCAGTATTGTTTTTGAGAGCTTCTACTTTTCCAGAATTCAGAGTCTCAGCGGGATTGTCTCGACGAGTAAATGTTGGTCGACTGGTACTACCGAGACGTGTATGCAACGAGAGAAAATTGAGCTCTGCAACTGGCTTCTGTTGCCCGTCGACATTTGGAGCGGTATAGTTACTGTACTCGTACCAGAGATTCAACCTCTTTACAAGCTCATCGGTTTTATTGACAGTCACATTAAACGCACTTTTCATCTGTTCCCATGTCCACACCGCCCCACTACTCACTTTTTCAGCTGTTTTTCCTCCCATAGTCCCCTGTTTCCCTTCAACCGCATCGGCAGCGAAATCCAGAAGTCCGACAGCTTTTGCAGCACCGATACCGGTAAGCGTAGCGAGGAATTTCATGAAGAAGTGGTCTTTACCAAAAGTATCCATCCCGAAACAAGAGAGAACCAGCCAGAGGGCTCATGGGATGACTAGGAGAGCTCCACCATTGGACATGAGCTTGCCGATGGCATTTTCCGGATTACGGAGATCCTCGGCTGTAAATTTGAGTTGCTGAGCAACTTGTGCCTTCTTGTCGGCTGCCTTCTCGGCTTGTGGGACAAGCTCCCGTCGTTTCGCATCTGAGAGCTTGACAGAGTCTGGATTTATTACTGCATTGAGGAGCCACGAACGTTCTTCTGGGGGGATATTTGTTGCATTCTCGATAACGTAACTATCATTTGTAGGATCTCAAGTAAGTTGCAAATTATACTTTTGAACCATTTCGGCCTTGATTTTTGCTGTATCTCACTTCTGATCGCGATAGTTTTGGAGCATCAAAAGATTGGAGATATCCACCAAGTCATCACGAGGAATAGACTCAAGTGCTTTTGTGGCCTTAGCATCTATGTGACCATCTTTTGTATATACAGTCACTCCACGTACAAAATCGATACGCATCCCGTTACCAAAGATACAAGTCTGAGCGATGAAACTCAAAAGACTACGCTTCGTGTTAACAGACAGATCTTTCTCTGCATTATACAATTTCAAAGCCTTTTCGAGACCGTCTGGATCACTTTTCAAAACATCAATCTGCCCTTGGAGAGTTTCGGCGGTTGCTTTTGCTTTTTCCGAAATACCCACCAATTTCTTGAGTTCATCAATCTGTGTGCGTATGTTCGCATCTTGCGAGGTATTGCTTTTGATATCATCACGAAGCTTAGAGAGCTTTTCTTTTGCTTCTGTTTTTTTAGTATCGGAATCTTGCATACCATCCGTTACCCGAGTAAGCTCATCCAAATCACTCTTGAATTGTTCTTGTCATTCCATATATGTAAAAATTAAGAATATAACTCCTTCATCTTATCCCAAATTTCCGATTTATGCAAATTTTGATAGTACTTTTTTAAAAATCCCACTTTTTTTGGGAAAAAGTGGGATTTTTTACTGTATCGATTAGGAGTGTATCTGTCTAATTCTCGCTCTTTTCAAATACTTCATGACCAGGAAAGGTTCTCTTGTTAATAAGCTCAGCAAGCTTATTGATGTCATGAAATACGATGTGTGCAGGATTTTCTCTCGTCCGTTGCACGAAAGAAAGGCTCTCGCGAGGGATTCACATGTGTAGAAACATTGTTTCAAAAATACCATCGGTGATTTCATATATCTTTTGACGGAGTTCTTCTCTTGTCGGGTTTGTAAGCTTGAATTGCTTGAGAGCCTGGGATCCTCCTTGTACGCGGGTAAGGTATTGTCGATAATATACGGAAACTTCTCGCGAGAGATTCTCGGGCGTGAATTGAATATGTACAGGAATATCCCGCATGATCGCTTGTTCCCAATGAAAGCTTTTGAGATTGTTTTCTAGTTCTACATTTCCGAAATTATCATATTTTCTCGCCATCCCTATTCATTCAAATAGTGCGAACAAAGCCCTTCGTGGATCATCGATGGCATTTTTCACGAGATTTTTATGTGTTCGAAAATCTTTGGGATTCAGTGCCACACGATGAGCGATACGCCGTGAGAGATCAATTTCTTCGGCGATACTTGCATCCGGATTAAATCATCAGGCGAGTGCGTATACCTCAGCAGAGTACGATCCGAGTCCGATATTTGATCTTCCACGAGTATATATCCTATTTAAACCGGACTCTAGAGTACTCAGTACATGGAAAAGTGGAACTTTTTCCAAAGCCATGCGGGGTTGTCTCGATTCACTTTTGTATACCTGAACATGGGGGTCTTGTAGAAAATTCTCGATGATGTTCGCAAAAAAAATCGGATTTTTCTCACGTGCATCAGCACCGCCTGTTCGGAGTATGAGTCGTCATTTTTCCATGGAATCTGAACGACTAAGGTTTCTATAGATGGCTAGGTCAGCAACTGTTTTATAGATCATCCCCATAATCGGCTTGTCCGCAAAGGCAAATGTTTTCTTCGCGAGATGAACATGATACTTCGGATGATCAGACTGGAATCTGCGAACCTCATTTTCTGTCTGCATATCATATGGCACTTGTTCATTTGGGCGATTCAAGAGAATGTTGATCTCAAATAAATCGGGATCGAGTGGGTTTCATACAATATCTTTCTGTCAGATAGTGCAGGCACATAGTGCGTTGTAGATATTCCTTCATTCCTTGTATGCAGGAAGATTTACGGAAAGTATGCACTTTTCATGCATCACTGGGATCTGTTTTGCGAGTAATCGTAGCTCATCGGGGTGTTCTGCATCATGGGTATGTTCCAGATATGAACGTTGTCTACGGAGTGAATTTTCTAAACTTTTTTTTTAGGCATATTATACCCTTCCAAATCCTCTGCTCATTCGTCCACTACTGGTACTGGAGCTGGTTTTACTGGGTCGGGTTTTACTGGATCGATACCCGTATTTACTCGAGCGGAACCTATTCAGGCAATAGTAGGACTATTGGTTCTTGTTGCTTCAATAACAACCTTATTAAAATTAAATAAACCCTTTTGAGTAATTGGGGGTATTTCTTTTGTTTTATTCAGCACATCTCCTGCCTTCTGTTTAGTGCCATCCATTATTTCTTGAATATTTTCCGGATCAAAAGCCTTATCAAGGGCCTTCTCGATACCTCCACGTGCTTCGATAGTTTGTGTAGCACCGCTTATTTGAGCAAGTATCTTCTTGAGTTGAGAGCGTTTCAATATATTACTCTCAAGAGATTTTGCCCATGCAATCCTTGCGGGATCTCGAATATACTGCGACACACCCTTAGAGCGACAATCTTTATCACCAAGATACGCAGCATAGCGAACAACTTCTTTATCTTTGTGCGAAGTCATACCAGTCATGTCGACATATCGCGGATTATGACGAACAAGAGCTATCGCCAATGACTCGTCAATCTGTGGACAGAGATTGATTTTTCCGAGAGGAATCGATTGAAGTGTATGATCGCTATCGACCTTTGCGGAAGCAGAAAATGTGTCTTGACCCAAAAGATAGAGAGGAAACCTTACTTCTCATGGACTATCTTTTTGTACAGGACATGGTGCTGTTCTGCGAGAAAGAGCAGATTTGATATAGATAACGGTTTTTTTATCTCAAATAGCATTACAATTAAATATAAGTTCCTCACCCTGGGTCGAAAGTACGACTGGTGGTTTAGGAGGTATTGGTGCCTCAGGAAGAGCATCAACAGGAGCATCTGGTGCCATAGTTTTAAAAGTTAGTGATTAAGGGAGAATAAGTGAGTTTATATGTGATTCCATTGCGTTCGTATATCCTGTTAATACTGGACCAGTAGGAAGTCCTCCTGCCGCAAGTGGTGTTATAATATTTTGATAATCAATCTGAATAGCCTGTAGGATATTTACTAGCGATGGTACTCGTCGAGTCCGATCTCCAACTCATGACAAAAAGGTTAGTGCTTGTTGTGCATCAAGAAGATATGCTTCTTGATTTTTTAATTTTTTTTCAAGTTGTGCTATGATATTTACGAATTGTTGAGCTCTAGGATTTCCTGCGGCTGTCAAAGTAACATATGCAGTTCTTGCAATTGATAAATCTCAAAGTGTTCCAGATCCTGGTCTACGACCTCTTGGCCTTACTCATATTTCATTTTGTATCAAGCGGACTTCATTATGTGCTTCTAGCAATAGACCTGATCATCCTACTGGTGGTAATCCTGGAAGTTGACCAATTCTAGTATAGATTCAATTCAATGTATCTAAAACAACTATATGTTTATTTGCACTATCTTGAGGGAGATTAATCTTTGTTTGGATATCAGATAACAGCAATTGAATATCATTAAATGCCTTTTTTTGTACTTTCGGGAGATTTGCAATATTGATACGTGAATTTAAATTTTTAATCCAATATTGCAAACCATTCGATACAACATCAAGAGCATTCTTTACTGCCTCTTGATCAGCATTCACCTTATTCTTCATCGCTCCAATATATGGAGTAGTTCCGAGATGATCTTCGATTCCGAGGCTGAGATCGGTATTGAGTGCTGCGTTGAGTCCAGTGGCATCGAGCATGTTGGCAACTGCTTGCTCGTCGTGAGCTTGGGCAAGTTCTTCAAAAACCTGTCGTTTCTCTCGAGTAGAGAGCGCCTGATAAGCCATGGAAGCACCTGAGCTGGTTGCTTCTCCCACTTTTTGAGTTCCACGATCTATGAATGTCGCGAGGATATCGGTAATCGTGCGAATATTGGCTCCTTCGAAAGTGTCATTCATGACACCGAGAGTACCTGCATGAATATTCTTGACTTTGTCTTGAGTAAAACTCATGATTTCTTTCGGAGCCGTTCCTGCTAGAAATCCGATGGTTTTAGCAGGTCCTGCGGTCAGCCAATAGAATGGATATTTGACTGATCTCTGAAGTACACGAGTGACAGCCCATTTTCCTTTGATTTCTGGTTTGGTCTTATTGGCTACCCAGTTTCCAGCACTACCAATGTGTCCTGTACCAGCGATAGCAAGATCGGTTGCAGTACCAGCTATACGCTTGGATGCAGATTCGACGAATCGAGAAAAGCCCTTTACCATAGGTCAGACATGCTTTCCTACCATCTTTCGTGCTCGCTCCGTCTTGGAGAGAAAGTGAAAAAATCGAGTCGAAGCTGAATCTCTGCGAGTAAACGGATTTTCCTGAGTATGTGCCAGAGTCTGGACGATATTTCACTGACCTCGGATATAACGAGAGAGATTATTACGAAGATTATCATTGTGTACGAGTGATGGAGATTTGTGCACGAGTACATAATCAAGTGCTGCGGTGATATTATCATCATTAGCCAACTCAGTATTGGCAAAAACTGAAGGATTTCTCTCGAGGATATCTGAAAGCTGGGAAAGTTCGTGTGGGGTGCCTCAAAAAGCTGTTACATTTCAACCAATCTCCGCTACGCGTTCTCTGAGGATATTCTGCCAAGCAGTGATAGAGTCATCACATGATCGGCGATGTTGTCCGAGGGTTTCATTCTTAGTAGTCTCGAGGGTTGCTTTCGCGATACGAAGACGCTCAACGGCGACATGATTGGCAAAAAGTCGTACACACTCCTCGGGAGCTATACCATGTTCATCACAGACACTTTGAAAAGTTTTCCCGTCGGTATGTACCGTTCATCTGAGGGTTGCAATAGCTGTATTGATGTCTACTGCAGTATTTGCTCCCCCTGTAAGTGTATACGATTTCAAATCTATTCAGAGGCTCGCAAGTGTCGCAGAGAGCTTTGTGATCTCCCCAGGTGAGAGAGGACCGGCATTTCGACCAAAGTGTCGATAGGCATTCCGAACACTATTAAAAGTCGAACCAAGATTACGATATGCGGTATCGAGTCTAGTCAGAGGTGCAAGACGATTATTGACATCCAGAGCATTGATAGCTACCAAAGTAGGTGCATCGAGATTATTATAAGCACCATTGTACTGCAAAACTCAGATAGCCTCCTGAAGTTTAGCGAGTTTCTGAGCAGTGGTTGCGTGCTGTAGATGTTGAGTGGCAGTAAATTCACTCATACCATTCGCGGTCATATGTGCCGCAACTCCAGTGAGTGCGGTCGAGAGTTGTGTCGATTGTTCGGAAGTGAGTGTGATCTCGAGAGCTGAGAGGACACCTGCTCGAACTATCCTCGACTCACTTGGTGCTATCATGGGAACAACATCTGTCCGAACATATGCGACTACTTTATCTACTGCCTGGAGTATATCGTCTTGAGATGGAGTTCCTCCCACTGCTGGATCGAATTCGAGACTGGCAAGGTAGGCAACTTTCTCACGAAATGATCCACATGTGTTAAATGTCGCAGGATCAAGAGGACCAATATTAGGAATGTAATTACCAAAAAGAGTATCAGAGAGCTGTCGTATATCCTGCCCAGGAGTTCCCTCAAATAGGTCAACGATGCGATCAAGCTCACTCGACGCGAGTGTATGAGGATAGGCGAGCAAATGTCGAAGTATAACATCTGATGTAGCACGAGCTGTAGGATTCAATGCGTGAAGTGTCATAATAAAGAAAAGTTAAAGTTAAAATAATTGGATTATATATAATTAAAATTAAATTATTGTCAAATATAAACACGTTACACAACTGCAGTTATAGTAATAGGATCAGCAACTTTTGGTAAGTCTTTCTTTCCATTCAGAAGAGCAATAGCAAGAGCTCACATCTCAGTTTTCTTTACTGGTATGGGATCACCATTTCAGTATGTTGGACTCATTCATGATAATTCAAAACTATCTCCTTTTACTTGAATTTTAGTAATTTTTGCATCGGTAATATTGAAAAATGCCTTCTTAAATGGCTTTACTTTCAGAGAAAACCGTTTCTCTCCGATATTAAATTCTTCTTTACTGGCATCAAAATCGATTTTCCCAACAGGGTACTCAACTCCGAGTTCCTTTCCTCGTTTTATATCATTCTCAACCCAAGTCGGGAGGGGTACAGGAAATGTTGTAGCGTTTAATATTGCCTCTGAAATTACTGCATCACGTTTCTGGGAAAATTCTGCTTTTTCTCCTTGTCTTTTTGCTTCATCCTGAGCTTTTGTTGCCTCAGTTACTTTTACTTCCTGTTGTTTCATAAATTCACCCGTATATCCTGCTACTGCGAGTATCTCATGACGTCTATATGAGAGAGTCTCAAAGGTTATAGCGCCACTCATCGTTGCCTTAAGTCCAGTAATGTATACTTTTACCTTTTCATTGGAAGAAAGAAGTCGCGCATATGTATCGAGCACGCTCATGATTTTATCTCTATTTTCATTTTTTACCCATAAAGCTTCTGACTTTTGGATATAGGTTCCATTAATAAAATCATCAATTGTGAAGTTCTTAATCTTTGCTAAAACTTGATCATTTATGACACGTCCAGCAGCGAGATTTTTATAGGGGATCATTTCTGTAGCTATTTTGGCAGCTTCTGCTACTCTCGTGGTAAGCTCAGCTTTTTGTTTTGCCTCAGCTTCTGCTGCTGTCTTGGTTTCCGTATCTGTTTTGACTACTTGCTCTTTATCGGTCTCTGCTTTTTCTAAACCATTAAGTTTGGCATATAATCCCTTGAAATCATCCTTCAAATCCTCTTCTTTTATCTCACCTAGAGTATATATTGCTTCTGCTTTACCATCTTTACTTTTTCAAGCAAGTTTTTTATCATTGAATACCCCCATCCAAAACTCTGGAGTTGTCGTGTCTATAGATCGCTCTTTTGTGAATCTATAAAAATCACCAAGCTTTTTTCGATCAAGTTTTGAAAGATCCTTCCCTTTTAGGATGTCAACCTTTCCGGCATATTCTCCTTTAAACTCCTTTCCACTATCCTCTACAGTTCTCAGTTTTTGGAGTGCAACAATCGTTTTACGTTGCCTGAGCTCTTCACCCACTCAAACAAGAGCTTCTGCACCATCGGTATATCCGAGAAATCCAGCTATGAGAGATCCGATAAATGGGAAAAATTTAAAAAGTTCTGACAATCCTTTTAATATCCACTCAGTGATTGTTGGTGGAAGTGTACTCATAGTATCAAATATGGTTTCTTTCATCTTGTCGGCCGAAATAAGTTTGGCATCAAGTGCCATAATTCGAGTTTTCACTGTATCAAGAAATGCTCTATTTGATTCAAGAGTTGGGTGAATTTTTGTTGCATCAATAGGTCATCCTGTGTACTTGGAAAGAGACTCAGGATCTCCGAGAAGTACTGCGACTGATGGATCTTGTGAATTAGATTCCACAACTGCACGAATAGGTGCAAGTGCCTCTGCTAAAAGAGACTCAATGCGATCCTTCGTGACATTTTTCGGTTCTTTTGGCTTCTCTTCTGGAGTTTTCTTCTCTTCATTTTTCGGTGAATCATCACTAAAAACAGCAGAGATAGAAGCTATACTTGGATCTTTAAGCGCTGTTTGTAAGCCTTGTATTTTTTGAACAAATCCTCCTGCTGCAAGACTCATGATATCACCAGATACAATCTTTGCAATAACTGCCAAAGTAATATTTTCACTATATTGTGATTTCAGAGCTTCTTTTGAAATCGGTGAATTCGCTGGTATATTCCAACTATCAATAGCATTCTTTACTGCACCGGAAGCTATATTTTTAGCCCCCTTCATCATATCTGATTTCGCATCTACAAATACTTCCTGGAGTCCTCACTTGATCTCTAGAGCTTTTTCTGCAGATGCTGAAGGAGTAATAGTTTCTGGAGCACACTCTTTCAAAAGAGCATCCAGACTCGTTCGTGTTTCTTCACGCACTTGTTTAAATTCGCTCTCAAAAAACGCACGAAGTTCGGCAATAGCCGATGGCTTCAGACAAGCAATCTCTTCCTTTAGAGATGCAAGCTCTTCAGAAGTGAGATTGTTATCTTGCATCTTTTCTTTGATACTCTTCTTGAGAGCATCAAGTGAGGGGGTGGATGTTGGTTGTAGTATTTCGGTTGGTGACATATATGCTTATTTTAATGGTAAATAATGTTTGTATACTCTCATCTATTTCACTCGTCTGAGATGTGCACTATCGATAATGCCCATAGCTTCATCGGAAACTCGCTCATTTTCCTCTGTTGCGAGTACTATTTGAGTGATCCAATCTTGTATGAACTCCGTAGAACCATCGGCAATGGCTTGTGTGTCTGGTTCACGATTGGCACATGACATATGGAGAAATCTCAGATAATCTATAAGAGCCTTTCGGTACTCTTCTGGCTGAAATCTATGAATATTTTGTAATCTGAGTCATTTGATAGCATCCTGAAACAGCTTCTTCTGTTCGATGAAGGATTTTCCCTTCAGTTGTTTTGTAGTAATCTCAAGTTTTCCAAAAGACATCATATTTTCTAACATTAAAAAAAATAATAATTATGCGGTGGCTATTTTTGGCACGCTTACTGGTACTGATTGAGTTTTTGCGGGAAGAGATTTTTCTATACGATTAAGTTGATCTGTCAATCTATTGATTTCACCAGTAGCTTGTGATTTAGTAATATTCAACGCCTCCAGCGCCTTTGGAGTATCTCTTGCTTCGGTAAGACTCGTGATAAGATTCTTGATCTTATCAATACTGGAAGGATTTCCCGTTGCCCTATCCACCAACTCTCTGTATCCAACTATACGGTTTTTGAGACTCAGTGCTCGTTCTGCTTCTACAGCACCTTTCACAGCGGCAGTACCTTGTTCGACTTTTGCAGAAGCAAAAGCCTTGACTTCTTTGTAGGTATTACCCAGTCCATTGACCATGTCTTTGAGACTCATCTCAAGACCTACCTTGAGTTCTACGAGTTTCTCTCTTGCTGGACCGGTAGCTTTTGAAATCTCTTCTCCAATTCTCGCAAGAACTTTCTGGATTGCTGCGATAGCATCTTTTACTGCTTGAACGGCTACTTTTCCAGCATCGAGGGCTGCTGTTTTGAGGGTATTCATAGAATTTTTTAGAATCTCTGTTCCATTAGTATAGATTTTATCAATCTCTGTTCCAGATTTAGCAAGAAGCTGTTCTGCTGACGTATAGGCTCGTTGAGCAGATTCGCGGAGTCATTTTGTTGCTCCGAGTGATTCAGCCTTTGCATCAGAAACTGATTTCTTCGCTGCCTCAGTTGCTCGTTCTACTCTTACAGAAACAGCAGCTTTTGCTTCATCGAACTTGGTTCCGAGTGTTTTGGACATGTCTATGAGACCCTTTTCAATGCCTGTGTAGAGTTCGGTAAGTTGAGCTTTTACTGCGTCTTTAGCTTTTGCAATAGATTCACCGATGACCTTGAGAATTTCCTGGATTTTTGCAACAGCTGCTTTTACCGCTTCGACAGTAATTCCAGCAACGCCTATAGCGGCATCTCGGATAGTTTTCATAGAATTAGAAAGAGCTTGTGTTCCTCATTGGTAAACGCTATCGATCTGAGCTGCTCACTTCCTCAAGAGATCCCCTGCTGCATTGTATGCTTTTTCTGCTCCTGCTCGGAGTGATGCAGAGGCTCCAAGTGCTTCAGCTTTCTTATCATTTACAGAGGCCTTCACAGAGTCTATTTTTCCAGACACATACGTTTTCAGGCTCGTATATTTCTCTGATAATGTCTCTACCATAGAAGTTAATTGGGCTCTGAGACTCTCCTGCAAGGCAGTAAGACTGGCTCTGGCTGGTCATGTAGCTGCGGCGATTTTTGTACCAAGGGCCACTATAACTCCTTCGATTTTCGCAATTGCATTCGTAACCACTCCGAGCCCGATAGGCATGGTCGCTGCAGTTTTCAGAACACCGATCGCCTCTTTGAGTTTTGCACCAATTTCTGCGGCAAACTCCGCAGTGATTCGACCTGCTCTCATAAGGGTTGGGATCTGCTTATCGGCAATATCCGTGGCAGTTGCGAGAGCTTTTTCGAGATTCTTGGCACCAATCTTTCCAAGACCCGAAGCTACTTGTTCGAGTTTACTTCCAAATATGCGAGTTCCAGCACTATCGGCTCATACCCAGAAAGATGCTCCAGAATCAGTAATTTTCACGAGATACTCTCCATCCTTTATAGCTGAAACAGTAGCTGCAAATCTCTCGCCTGAAGTTCAAACAGTGTAGTAAATCTTATCTCCTGCCTTGAGGGTTTCCAAAAACTCTGGTCAGAAAGATGGTTTCATCTTTCCACCTCAGAGAAGTTCCCCGGCTGTGCCAAGTACTTTTCCTGTCTTAGAAAGCCCAGCCGCTGTTGCGGTCGTTCCAGCAACTCTCAAGAGTGGCCCAGTTGCGAGCAGTCCTTCAATCTGTCCAAAGAGTTTACCGATAGCTTTTGCCTGCTCTTCTGCTGGGAGCTTACTGATTTCCCCCATCTTTTTACCGAGAAGTTCCCCGACTTTTTTCATAGCTTCGAGAGACTGTCCGGTGGGATTATTGGTCAAGAAGAGAGAAAGAGCTTCAGCTTTTGCATAGAGATCCTGTTGTGTAGCACTATCTTGTATGACGAGCTTTCCAATATACGCTGTTAGATTGTATACACCTTTTGCCAGTACTACAATCATCTCAGGAACAGACTTGATAGCCTCCCAAGATCATTCTATCATACCAGCTGTTCCTGCGATGGCCAGATTTACCGTCTCTGGTGCTGCCTTGGCAGAGTTAAATGCCATAGTTCCAAACCCTACTGACTGGAGCGAAACTCCTGTGAGTTTTTCTATTGCTTGTTTTGCTGTCTCAATCGCTGCACCTTCTTCGGATGAAAAAAATTTCCCTTTTCTTTGTTGCTCTAAGACTGCGAGGGTTGCACGTGCTTTTTTCTGGGTATTTTCCAGATTTGCCTTATAAGTAGCTTCGACAGTATCATTTGTGAAAAGTCCCACAAAATTATCCATGGCACGCTCTCCGAGTCCACTTTCATTGTAGGATTTTTGAAGCATGGCCATAGAGTCCTGTAAACCCTTTAAAAGACTGGTGTATTTTGCACCATAATTGATTGTCAATGTAGTGTCAATAGTGGAAGTAGGAGCAATTCACCCTTCATTAGTAGAAGCTGTAGTCGTAGCTGGATGTATGAAAATTCCAAGTGCTGCAATCGTTTTCGGACCAGCAATACCATCTTTTGGTAAAGATCTTGCTGCTTGAAAATCTATAATTTTTTCAAAAGTTTCTGTTGTGAATACACCATCTGCTGGGGTTATTCATAATTTTTCTTGTAAACTTTTTAGTCATTCTTTCCCGCCAAGTGTTTGCATATTTGCTGCTCCATAATCCTTCAGTATAAAATCTTTTATATCTCACTTAGTCGCAGTAACAAGAGCATCTTTATTATTAATGTATGCGTCTTTAATCACTTGTATCTCTTCTTTTGTAAGATGAGAATCCGCCTTAAGTTTTTGTGTTAGTGTTGACTGCAACAGTACATTGTCTCCCCGCGATTCGCTCATATAAATAATAGTAAGTAGTAAAATAATGGATTTAGATTATCACATATTCGTCTGAAAAGCAAAAATATGAACACTCTTTCATGAAAAAGGCCAATTTCCTCTATTTTGAAGCCACAGATCATAGATAATTATACATATAGTCTAATGACTATGCTCATCTTACCATCTCGATCATCTTCTCCAACAAATCATTTCCTGGTCGAATATCCTCTGAAGCTAGGCTCTGCATGGTTTCTTCAAATTGATGTCAAAAAGCACTCGCTCAATCGGTCATGAGCCTATCTGAAGAGAAAATAGTCATCCTCAGAGGCTCCACTCATACTATGTTTCCATTTTCTGTACGAAGTCTGAAGAGAAATCCTTTTGGATACTCGATACCGTCCACAACCACCGCTTTTGTTGATAAGGCTGTTCGAAAATTCTCCGCTCTATCTGTATTCTTTTCTATAAAATCTCAAATAATTCGGTATTTTTTCTTTAAAGCAGCATTGTCTTCACGAAATATAAATCAGAAATATATCTCTGCATCCTTACATGATTTATCTCGAGGAGAGAGTCATGATCGAAAGAGATTATATCGTCAAGACTTCCCTTTTCCTTGAGATTTTTCGATGATGGAGATGAGATAGTCACGATAGAGATTCGCATAGGAGTTTGTTGATGTAAACCAGCCAAGTTTTGTGACTATATCACTTGGTACATGTTGGAAAATATTTCCAATCTTTCAAGTATTTGTCATAACAGCCATCATGCGAGTCATAGAAGCAAAACCATTTCCATAACGAGAATCAAAACGCTCACTTATTTCCATAAATCTATGGAGAATATCATCGGATAGTTGTAATCAAGTGTCAGCAAACATTCGCATCATTTCTCATCAGAAACTATTCAGGAGTGGATTAAATTCTAATCTTGCGAGGCTTGAGTGACGTACCTCAAAGGTATCGTGTCCACGCTTTTCAAATGTAAAATTCATGAAATAGTTTCCGTTGCTATCTTTGTTTATCTTAAATGTATTATTTGTCATCCTCTCTATCTCCTGAGTTGTCAAAATTAACGGGCTATAATATCATCGTGCTCTGCAGAGATTCATATGTTCAGTGAGTTTGGAAACGATACCTGGAAACTGAGCAAAATTCGTTTCCATGTCAGTAATTTCCTTTGAAACGAGAGTATGTAAAAGTTTTTGTGGAATGAGTCATTCATCGGGTATCTTGTCTTGACGTATTTTTCATATTTTCTCCATTCTAAAGTCCTTCACTACTCTCACTTCTCCGCTCGGAAGCGTAACAGTTCAGTCTCGAAGAGCGAATAGCTGAGATTCCAAAATTCCTCATGCAGCTGATTTATTTATAGGTGAAAATGGCTTATTCAGTGGTGCACCTGGCCCAAGGATGCCTACCATTCCATCTATCGAGGTAATAATACCATCCCTATGGAACAATTCTGATGCATTAATATTGGTCGGATAGACGGTTCATGAGTACTTCACTCATCCTATATAAAAGCTTTGCATTTGTTGTATCCCATCAACTCTTGCAGGATTCAGGTTTTTTAGGAGCATATCCCTAGTAACATACTGCTCATGTTTTGAAATCAATATCCCCAGTTCTTTGAGTACATTTTCATTTCATTGGTGCTTTCTGATAATTTCCGTAATGAGATCGGTCATTTCCTTGTATTGATCAGCATGAAGCATCCCCGAATCAAACATGGCCCGAGTTCTATCATGCAGCCTCGAGAGGATAGGAGTAAAACGCTCTTTCCTGATATGCAGACTTTCTCATATGTGTAATCACCCTACTGAGAACTCAGGTGTTATATCTTTGGGCACCAATCTCTTCCAGCTTTTGTAAGGCGTCAACATGAGCAAATCTTCTGGATGGCTGATTCAAGATTGTTTTACCAGAAAAGCGTTGTCAATAAGACGGGAGACCTCGCTCTCAAATTTTGCCCATACTACTTCATGTTCTGTTCATGTGAGAGTATTTTTGAATGGATCGTATACTCCCCCTTTTTTCAAGAGCCATTTTTTCATATCTTCAGGGGTCTTATTTGTTCAACCAGCCAATCAGGCAATCACCTCATCTTTTGTTCTTTCGATTGGATGGGTTTTTCTTGCCTGTTTATCAACTGTCAATAATTGATTCCATGAATGTCTTTCTTCATGAGATACGATCGCCTCTCTCTGTATTCAGGATTTGGCAATTTCTGCTTCATTGATGACGGTAATTCATCCATCATTTAATTCTTTATGATGGTCATTCATACTACGCAACCTTTTGAGCCAATCAGCCTGAGTTTCATCACTAAATTTTGATAACAGAGAAGGTCATGAGAAAGCCGAATGCTTTGAATTGGATCCGGGTATGAGATTTTCTATATCTTTCGGCGAACTGAAAGATATCTCGAGTGCCGGTCATCTTTGTTGTATTTTGACGGTTCACGCAAATTGAAATCCAGGTTTTGAAAAAAGAATTCTGACTATTTCTTCATGATTACTCGGAAATGCTTGTAGATAGTACTGGATGGCATTGTTTCGTTTGGTGTATGATGCAACGATATCATCGACAAAACGTCATTGTTCTGGAGAGAGTCGCTTTTTAAGTTCTCATATTTCTTGAAGAGCTTTTTCTGTAGTTGAATCCTTTAAAATAGATGGAATTGAGGATATAGTATCGAGTTGTTCTTTGAAAACTGATTGTGCTTTGTCAAATGCCATTCTTTTGCCTATTCATTCTGCCCGTAAATTTTTGTAAATGTTTATGAAATCATTCTCATTTTTGAGGGATTTTAGTGATGATAGATTGAGCCCCATTATTCCATAATCCATGAGCACCTTCTTCCACTCCTTGGGCAATCCTTCCGAAGCACGGGCCTTCTTTTTGATACTTCCTACAGTTTGCTCAAAAGCACCTACTTCTTGTGCGGCATTGTGTCCAGCGAGTATGAGTTTCCCGTCCGTTTCGCTCAGAACCTCTTCTGGTTTTAGGAGCTTTTTATCACGCAGAATCTTGGTGGCTTCCTCGAGACGCTCTGAGTCTGACAAGAGTCCGTTTCTCTCGACAATTTCTCGAGTTGCCCCACTTCGCATTTCAACTTTGAGAACTTGCGATTCTTTTTCAAGTCCTTTCTTAGTTTGCTCAAACATGGCAATCTTCTCGCTATTTTTTTCCGTTTTTAAGAGTGTTTCTATCTTCTCAATCTCTTTTTTTATCGAAGCTATTTTGTCCGAAAGTGTCGGTGATTTTTTACTTCCGCCACCAAGTTCTACTGCACGAGTAACAACGCCAGTTCCATATGCTGCAGTTCAAACAAGCGCTTGTGTTACTCAGGCTCCAGCGAGTGGTAATGATTTGGATAATCACTTGTGTGTTGCCATGCGCGCAGCTCTATATCCGAGCTTCATAGCATGTTTCCCTCACTGTATCATCTTGAATCAGATACCAGCAGTGATGAGCATATTTCAGAAAAATACCCCAAATCCATCTGCCTGCTCAAGAGGAGAAAGGTTTCAGAATTTTTCAAGTGCTTCTGGGAGCATGGCGAGAGCTTTTTTTGCATTTTCGAGTGTCAGAAGTTCAAAGATTGCACTGACATCATAAGCAATCTCTTTTTCAACAGCCGAATCAAATTTCCCTTCAGAAACTGCCGAAACAGTATATGCACTACATATTCAGATAGCTTTCCCAGTGATTTCTGCGATAAACGATACTGCATCAACAGCACCTTCCGCCATTCCGATAACTGTTCGTGAGAATATCTTCATCCGATTGGTGATACTTCCAGCATCTCACTCTATTTCATCTATTCAGACACTATTAAAAACTACTTTTCACCAACTCACGTGCTCAAGCTTCGCTCCCGATATTTTTTCGAGTTTCTGAAGGAGATGTTCAATGTTTATTTTTTCTGAATCTGACAGATTCTTGGTTTCAAAATGTTCCGCCATTATTTGCAGATGAAGAGTCTTGGATCGACCCTGTAATTCCTTGATCTGATTCTCATAAATTTGTCGCCCTGTATCATACAGTTTAGTTTTTTCTCCAATCCAGTCACCAATCCCACCAACTATTCAAGTATTCACCTGAAGTAATTCATTTATTTGTTTGATCTGTTGTTCGATGTTTTCCACTCAAAGAGTATACCTATTGATTTTTGATTCCATCAAAACAACATCACGCTCAGGAGAATTGGGTATTTTTTTGATCTCCGAAATACCATTATTTTTGAGATCAACATTTTTATGTGAGCTTTCTGGTGACATATAGGTTAGATAAAAACCAATTATTAAAATACCTCAAGTCTACCACTTTTCCTCATAAAATGAGGAAAACAAGCATTTTCGTGCTCGATTTTTACAAACTATGCAGTAGTAACTGGTTTTACATCTATATTCTCGGTAAATGTAACCAAATGTAACAGAACCAGAAGTATCGTTTATGGGGAAGCTATATACATGAATTAAGAATATAATTTCCTCTATCATACTATATTGTCGAAGAAAATACAAAAAACGAGCACTTTTCGTGCTCGTTTTTATAAAAGTTCTAATCTTTCAAACTCTCCACTCGAAGGAATTCTCGGATCTCGGCATCGGTGGGAGGGTTTGGGATGAGGTACTCAACTCATTCCGTATAACTAATATCCTCATGATAAGCAAGTTGCTCTATGAATTGAGCAGATTGAAATGTCGGGAAAATAGCTTGAGCATGAGCGGAAATCTCCCGTATCGTGTAATGATCTCGTATTATGAAATACAAATCCACATAATCCTTCCATTTTGCTCTCCGACCCATAGCATATGCCTTCATGGCAGCAAGAGTCAGAAGTGAGGGAATTTTGATGACTTGCTCTATATCCTCTACCGCGTCGATATCGAATGGATAGTAAAAAAAGGTGACTTTTACATCGTGGATAACCCCCGTATACTGCCCTTCTTCATGGATATGAAGTATCTGCCAACGAGTTTTGCTTGCATCGAGAATGGTTTGTGCGGTATTTCACTTGAAATTTTTCCTGCGAAAGAGATCGAAATCGATACTTTTACGATGTCCGAGATGAAGTGCTATCGCGGTACCGCCGACCATATAAAAACTTCTTTTGCGAGACTCGGCAAGAAGTCGGAAAAGGTCTATTTGCTCAGGAGAGAGTATTTCGAGATGCATATTATTTCGCAAGATAATGGGACCAGTAAGAGAGGGTTCTGGGTTCGATATTCTGGGCACGACGACTTTTTGAAAGTGTCTCAAAACAAGATGCAAATGCACGCTTTCACATCAGGTTCATAAGTGTCTTTTTGTCTTCCATATCACCATATGTCAGTGTCCCTTCCACAATAGACTCCTCATCCAGTTTCGTCACATCGCTCACCCACCACCAGAACATCTTGTGTTCGAGGGCAAATTGTTGCAGTTCGGTGAGTTCGGTCATAGGAGAGAGATAAATGATATACTCTTGATTTCCCCCTGAGAAGGAGGATTAAGGGGGTTTATATACCTGCTCATTATACCTGGAAATGGATTTTTTGCAATGTGAAATACCACCATCAAATACGCCCCACAAATATTGGTGGGGCGTATTTTTGTGATACGTTTCGTTATAGAGGAGGCGGATAGAGTATTACTATTCGTCTCGAATTTGGGCGGCAGCGTGTTTGCAAATGCCCACCTAAAGAAGTATGTGATAATTATATCAGATTTATGAGATCGGAATAATCTCCATCGTTGGTAACTTTTTTCATGGCATTGACGAAATCCGCCCTACCAACTCACCGAAAGGTGGTTGCATTCATATTTTCTCGGAGCAGAAAGAGGAGTCACAAAAGTCGGACAACTCGTCCATTGTAGTCAAAGAATGGATGTATTTTTTAGAGATTTATTTCATGATAGGTTCATTTTTTGATCATATAATTGATCCGGTTTTTATTTTGCTGGAAGATTTCTTCCTTCGACAAAACAGCCTCTCACTCTATATCCATAGTATCGTATACGTAGTCTACATAAAACGATATAAACTTGTTTTTCTTAGGATCTCGCGAAAAATCAAAACAAAAGTCTCTTCTGGCTTCCAAATGCCAACAACAAATTGATCGACGTTCGCACAAGGTGCTCCCTAGCTTCAAACAAAAGGCTACCCGAAAAGAAAAAACTCGGGAAACCAATTTCATTTGGGTATAAATGAATTTTGTTTTATTTCAAGCTTTATGGAAACTCTCTCTGGACCTATTCAGTAATAGGAGAGGAAAGAGAACAAACCACGCGATCACCAAAATACGACTCCAGATATCTGGGGTCGTATTTTATCGTAGTATTATTGCACGAGGGTCTCTGTGAGGTTTTTAGAGTACCGTATCCTGAGTTCCTGTGTTTCCGTTATTATTGGCGATGTATGCCCGAAACTGGTCGTGACTTTTTTGGAGTTGATCAAGAGTAGTGTAGATGCTAGAAATTGCATCAACAGTAGATTGAAAAAAATCTTCTCAGAAAATTTCTGGTTGTTGGTCTCTTACCTGTTTATCAATGGCATTTACAGCCACCGTGAAGACATCTGCCTGTGCAGCATATATCAATGTGATAAACTGAAGTTCTTCAATAGCTTTGGTTATCGGCATTGTTTCGGTTATACCAAATACAGGTCATAGAGCAAATCTTTCCATATCTCTCAATACAGCTTTTCCTGCGTATCATCCAACTTCGTGTAAATATGACGCAATAGTTTGCGTGTATGTGTCGATCGTTTTTCCTACTGCCTGGAACGGTTTAGCAAACTCACTCGACACAAGTGTGCGTGTATTTGCTGTCCACCCCCCTTCTGCACTGAGTATATTCATGAGATCTTTCAAGATTTCATCTCTGTTTTTCATAGAAGTGTCTAGTTCTACGAGAGTGGGAGATGATGGTGGAGCAGTGAAATCTTGATTCACTGGTTCTGATAGTATGGATTCAAAAGCTTCAGGGCTAAAATCTGGAACGAAATCATTATGTCTATATAGGGCAAATCAGATATTATCTGATTTATACGCTCAGAAATCACCATCTTTACTTACTTGCATACTATCGAGTCTCCTCATAATCTCTTTAGCGGAATCAGCAACGGACGATTCACGAATAATGTCTCAAATATGAGATACACTCATATTATCGAATACACCATCCGTAGCTACAAGGACCATATCTCCATCATTTAGTTTTCGTGTAATATACTCCAGGTCTTCTCGTGCATTCTCTAATTTCAAAGGCTGAAGTTGCTTTGTGGCATGACCATAGGTCTTCATAAAATCTTTCTTTTTCATAGGTCCATGACTCTCTCGAATCTGACCTCCAAAGACAGATCGTAGTTTTTGAAATATATCCTGTGCTTCTCAAGGAACATCAATATCTACGATATCATCAGATTCAAACCAGTCTTCTGGTATGTATCATCCACCTATATTTTGATACGTAACAACTCAGTTGTTAAATATAACAACACCAATATCCCCTATCTTTTCGATATAGACATCTTTATCCATAATAAGCACTTTTCCAACGGTCGTGGCCACGTTTCTATCAAAAGAACCATTCGTGAGAAGCGAATCTGGTTTTCGTACAAGGGCATCAAGCGAATATTGTCGCAGTTCCACTCCTATTTCAGCAACAAGACGTTCTGTTTCTCATGGTGTTCATTGACTTACACCGTCAAGCACTACTAGAGTGGTATAATACCGGTTAGAATCTACGGATACCCAGTCCTGCATAAAATCTTTCCCACCATCTGAGAGCCCCATGACAGTTGTCGTGTCCCCTGAAATGGTGTAGTCAAAACTCGATCATCTGATAGTTTCCTCAAAACTTGATCATGTGATAGTTTCACCAAAATGAGGTATGATAACTGGGGAAATGACAAGCGGAGTTGACGCCTCTTTGAGACGCTGTAATTGCTCGATAGCTTTCTTCCCCTCTGTTTCTACCTTTGCTAACTCATTTTTACATCGTACCATATTCTCCATATGGATTTGCATATTCTGTACGAGATTCTCATCTCATGGAGATTTGATGAGTCATATGATTGTATCGATTGATTCTCGTATATTATTGAGTGCCACGATATATTTTTCTGCTACGGCAGTAAGTTGGAATGCGAGATTCTCAAATGCGTCTTTCTCTACTCATTCTGGAGGGTTTACACGAAGTGTTTTCTTACCCGTACTGGAATCAACAGATACCAAATCATCCACGAGTGCCTGCATGGCATCAGTCTTTTGGAGTTTTGCCAATTCGCCTGATAATATACCCGCAAAGTCAGGAAGGCTCTTTATATTCTGGTATCCTGCCTGTGTGATGAGTGCCAAAATCCTCTTGGCCTCTGCTTTTTGTTGCTTTTGCAGTTTACGATTGTCGAGTGTATCTCTGATGGTTTTTCCTGCATCCATCAATCCTTGCATCAATCTCTGTCCTACTGGAAGTTTTTGTTTCTTTGGTTTTTTAACAAGTTCTTCTTTTCTGGCAAGTTCTGCCAATTTTTTGGACTCAGCAAGCTCTCGTGCCTTTGCATCGATTTCCGACAAAGTTTTGGTTGTATTATTCCATTGTGCATGAGTACTTCCATCTCGGAGAAGATACTCTTGTATGTGTTGTGTGAGCCGTTCTGTGAGATTGTTATCCTCTGACATCTTTTCAAGTGCGAGGTATAACAAGCGGTATTTGCGAACATCAGGGATATGTACGCTCGTAGTCGCAGTCTGTTTCACGTACTCTCCAAAAGATAGTTTTTCACCTATGAATTCCTTCAATCCTGGTTCATAGAGAGCAAGGATAGTGATGACGAGATGTTCCATAGCCTCATCGGAAAGTGTATTGGGAGCATCCATATTGGCTCATTCTTTTTTGAGAATCGGTCCGTATGCAGCGGTAAAGGCAGTATTAACCTTGTCGACAAGTCATTTCATATATCCATCCATCTGCTGTATGAAATCTGCCAGGATATCGGTCCGTTTCTTCTCACGACGCACGATTCCTTCGGAATAACCGAGTGTTAACAAGAAGATAGTGGTAAATATAACAAGGAATCTCAGAGATGAGAACTTAAGAGCCGTTCCTAGTAGTCCTGCATTTTTTAGTTCTGACCATACGGCTGGATATCACTTTCCACCTACATCTGGAAGCTTGGCATCCATAGGCTCGGTTATGGCATTTGTATTGATTGCTATGGGATCAAGAGCTACTGGTGGAAGTGGGGTTCTCGTATATGTCTCCCCACCGTATTTCTGAGCGAGTTTTTCTGCATTGGCAATCGCAGAAGTATAGAGAGCTATCAGGTCCTGAGCGAATCTCTGCATATCTGCAATCTTGTCCAGAGAACTTTCCATGGTAGATCGAATTTCTGCCATAGCACCCTCCTCCTCGGCTCTCGATGAGTACGGATGAGTATCGTCTCCTGTAGGAGAAAAAATCTCATACCCACTATATGTCAGTGGAGTTTCTACATCTTTCCGCATCTTTTCCAAGAGTTTAGAGAGATCTTTTTCGGTTGTTTTCTCGATCATCGATTGAATCGCTGTGAGTTTTTGATCAAGCGGTACGGTTGGGTTCTTGTACCAATCCGAGTCATTAGCATTGTATGCACCTCGCACAGAAGCGGGGATCGCCATAGTATGCATTTTCTGCTCGAATGTGCGGAGTTCTGACTGGAGAGCAGTACGAAATTCTGGAACTGTCCCTTTTGTCAAAGAACCGCTTCCGCCATTGAATATACGCTCTGTGAACTCTGACATAGGACCCTCCCCTTTTCGATCAGCTTTTTCACGGGAAATAGCATCTTTTATATTCTTATCGGCAGATGCAACTTTCTGATATAGGATAGTGTGTACGTCTGTTTTAACTGCTCCAAGTCCTCACTGTATATCGGATATACGATGCATAGTATCCTGACGGTATGTTTCACGTCCTCACTGAGCCATGAAAGAACCACCAAATTCTGCAACAAGACCAAGAGTCGCAGCCAACAAGAAACTCTTTTTATGTTTTCTGACAGCCCGTATCATAGAATTAAAAGCATTCATCCCATCAACTCTATTCTCCACATAGGATCGGTCTGTCGGTTTCAGGGCTGCCGTTTGTGCAACGGTAAATGTCGCACCTCCAAGGGCCTGAGTCAACATGCCTGGTCTGGCAGCTGGAACAAATTCATTGATGAGTCCTCCAACTGCTGGGGCACTTGCCAGAGCACCAATGGTTGCACCAACTGTAAATGTTGCCACACCAGCCACCTGTTCCATACCGAATCCCTTGTATGCTCGTCCATATGCATCATATATTGGCTTATTTATAGGATTCTGTATAGAAGCATATCGTTTCCCTGATGCGTCTTTGGCGGTTTTGGGGAACATGCGCTTGGCAGTATCGAGCAATGCACGAGAGATATCACTCTTTCCGACACTTCCTTTCGCTTCTTTTTGAAGTTGTTTTACGATACCTTTTGCCGTCTCTGTGAATGCATCTTCGTTCATGTTCGCGATCTTGCTGATCGATTCGCTACAAGCATCGACAAGAGAGTTAGCCAAAATAGTGGCAGAAGGAGCATCGACAGATGGGAGCTTCTTGCGGATGTACGTCTGCATATGTTCTCCGAATACCTCACGAAAGAGATCATCGGAAATCTCTTCTGGTTTTCCGATGAGTTTTCAGAGAGCTCTCTGGCTCTTGATAGACGATGGAGAATATTTGTGGACGATGCGGGGGTCTCGGATAATGGAACTATAGAGATTGTCCAGATCGGCATCCGAAAATACATCAAACGCATGTGGTGCATATGTACTGGATTTGGCAGCAGGAGACACCTCTTCTGGAATAGCTTCATTTATAGGATCGAGTTTCATATATGAAAGATATTATGTTATAAAAATATGTGGAGTTAGTTCCGTGTGGTGGGTAATATTTAATTGATTGGTTTGGGAGCTGGTGGGTTTACTGCTTGAGCGGGGACAGGGGGAGTAGCGGTAGGAGCTGGTTTTGCTGCAGGAGCAGCACTAGCTGCAGGAGCTGGTTTTGCGACTGGAGTAATATTAACCAGTTTCATGGCGTCATCGTACGCTTTTTGTGCGTCTGAGTTTGTAAATATTCCTAACTGTGTTCTTCTTATCGTTTCCTCCCCTTTCACATATTCTGAATAAATAGTTCCATCTTTTCTTTTTCTAATACCATTATTTAGGCTTGTACTTCCCCAATCTCATGCTGAATGGGAGCCGTCTTGACCAGTTACCATTCAACTAACGAGATCACCTTGTCTAAACATTCCTTCTAAGAGCGTTCAATCCTGTCTTATCAATTTTCCTATACCTTCTGGTATTCCGTTAACTAGATTACCAACATATTGGTTATTCTTATTAATTTTTAGAGGTTTATTTTCAAGAGTCACCCCATTATAATTTTTGAGTTAATAGTCAAAACGTGTTGCTAAAATAACGAATAAATGGCATTATAGTGCTGTTTATTCGTTATTTTTTATTTTCTATGATTAAAAAGTGTCCGCAATGTCAAGGTTATCGGACGAAA
>JAQTWO010000064.1 GCA_028689245.1 Candidatus Altimarinota bacterium
ATATTCGCTCCGGATGTGTGCTGCGTTCTGGATAATGTGAGTACGAATACGTTTGGTTCTTCTGTTTCTTCCGTTACTTCGGCCGGGTGTATCGCAAAGAAAGATATGAGTCTGAATACGCTTGATAGGAGTTTGGTGGGATATTGGGATATGGAGACACTTACGAGTAGTTGATTATTGAAAGATTTGAGTGGGAATGGGAATGATGGGGTGTTCTCTGGAGGGATGAGCAGTACGGGAAGTTTGACGTGAGGGATTGTGGGGAAAGGGATGAGTTTTAATGGATGAGCAAACTACATAGAAATACCCAATTCTAACCAAACAGGCTCGATTTTAAAACCCGATAGCTATACAGTGAGTGTCACATTTTCTTCCAGGAGTAGTTCGTCTTTTAATCGTTTTATCATACAGTCATGAAAAGATTGGAACAACGGTGCCTGATATCTTATCCGAATACTGGAGCCAAGTCGGAAGCTGAATATCAATAATTTTTATTCCATAGGAAATTATGGAGTTGGAACTTCCACACAAATAACATCGAATATATTTTACCACGTCACGATAACATATGACGCCGATTTTAATTTTAAATGATATATCAATGGAACACTATTTTATACCGGTAAGTGAAAGTCCAAACCATATTATGATATGACTAAAATAAGAATATGACAAACAACAGATGGATTTTGGGGGTATACATTCAATGGAATCATCGATGATATCAAAATCTACTCTCGTGCCCTTTCCGACTCCGAAATCAAACAACAATCGAAAATAGTGGGATTCTAAACGGAAAATACCGAACGCATGCGTTCGGTATTTTTACATAAAGATTCTCTATTTCTGCCTCCTTCGTACATACCACTGAACACCACCGATTCCAAAAGAAACCACAAGAAGTCCGAGGAGATACAACGGATTCAGATTCCGAGAACTACCCGATTCCTGTGCGGAAACTTTGATCATCGTATTCAGATCCGCCTGAGGTGCTGGCACATGCGTCGTTACTGCGTCGTTTATAGGAGTGGGATTTGTATTATTTTCCGGAACCGAAAGTGTGGATGTGCTGGATATCGAGGGAGTACCCGTTGACACGACTTCCGGTTGTATTCACAGAGTTTCACGCGTGGAGATAATCTTTCGGGGCACCACTTTTACAGTTACGGGTTTTTTAGGAGCAAGAGAGCTTGAAAGAGGAGTCTGCACGAAGAGGATATCTTTCTCATCATCATCGGGGCTGCGGAGCACTACCGAGCTCGTCCCTGCGTATTTTATACTCAATGCGTATTTCGCACCCGGAATCAAAACGGTTCCCTCCGGGATAATAGCCCGATCCGTTTCAGATTCAACATACCACCATCCGATATCTCTATCATCCTTTCCGTTATTTATAAGGACGGTCTGGATGACTCCCGAACTCACGACCGTATCGGTCTCAAAATGAACAGAACCCGGATACTCGAAAATATAATCGTTTTGTTTGATTTTTGATTCGATATCCGTGGTCAAAAAGGAAAAGTAGATAAACGGCGTCGAATGCTTGAGAAGGACGCTCCCTGTATAGAGAATAGCGTCATTTGGCGTACCGTCCGGCTTGAAGCTGTAAAATGTCTTGGCGCGAGACTCAGAGGGTGTGAGGGTAACGTGGATTGGGGCATGATAGGTTCCTGATGGAATATCTGCCGTCACATCCATACCGAGTGCAAGAGCGCTCAAGGGAGAACAGAGTGTGATGAGGATGAGAAATCTTTGAAACATACGGATATGGGGGAAGTTTGTTAATGGTACGACCGGTATAGTACAACAATATTTGCGGAAATCAATTCGAAAAGTTGATTTTTTCGGTTTTTGCTATAGAGTGAGGCGGATTATTTCCTAAAAAACTCTTTTATGAATCTTATCGGTGTGGTTTTTGTACTTTTCTGAATCCTTGTGATCGCGGCGCCTGACCTCATAGCCTACATTATCGGGATATTTTTCATCATCATCGGAGCGAATATGTTCCTGTTTTCTGTGATTTTCAAAAACGGGAAACGTGAAAGTATACAGTTCGGGAAATATGAGATTTTTCGGAAAAAATAGGTTATCTAAAATTCAAATTAGCAAAAGCCCCCGTTTCAGACTATGGCAATACTGTCGCTCATCCCCATAATCATAATCACGTTTCTCCCCATACTTATCTGGGGATATATATTTTCATACCTCGACAATTCCCCGCTTGGAGCTCGGCGATTCGGGATTGGTATACTTGCAGGATCCCTGTCCGTGATTCCCATACTTTTCATGCAGGATATCCTCGCATTTGTTCGTTTCGAGTCTTGGAACATATTCCCATTCCTGACTCAAGGGGATAATCTCCTTGGGCTCTCGGGAGCCATTTTGGTGACAATAGGAACTATCGCGCTCTGTGTGTTTTTGTTTTCTCTCGGGATATTCTCGCAGAACATCGGAAAAATATGGAAAACTTTTTTTGTGAATACGAGCATACTTATGTGACTCTGAATGCTTTTTTCGATTCTTCATACTTTTCTCTTCCCGCTCGGCGTATTGGAAGCACCTATTGCAAATGGGGGCGTGACTATGGGTGGAGTGGTTTTCGGGACACTCAAACTGGTATTCTTTTATTATATCGTCATAGCATTGATTGAGGAATCCAGCAAACATTTTTGCGTGATCACAAGCTCGCTCCCGAGTGTGGATTCCGTCAAAAAATGAGTGCTCTTTTCTATTTTCATCGCTCTCGGATTCGGGTTCATAGAAAACATTCTCTATCTGAAAAATATCTCTGAACAATCAGGACTTCTGAGTTCGGGTGTCCTTACGACATGGGTATTTCGATCTATTTTTTCGCTCATGACACATATCGTCTGCAGTGTCATCGTCGGACTCTATTTCTCCCGGGCATTCATAACATACAATACATCTCCCCGGATTTTGTCATACACAAAAACTCTTCTCTTCTGATTCATCTTTTCCATGACCATCCATGCGATCTTTGACATATCGCTCACGATAGGCTTTACTGGGATCGTATTCATTTACTTTTTTGGAGGATACTTCGGGATTACTCGAATATTTTATGAGGAGGCGTAGATTTCTACCTTTCCACTTTATAACTTGTAATTCATAACTCCTCACTCCCCTTATGCTCTCCATCGTCTCTACCCCCATCGGAAACCTCGAAGATATCACGCTTCGAGCCCTTCGCACCCTCCGAGAAGCGGACATAATCGCCTGCGAGGACACCCGGACTTCAGGAGTACTCCTCCATCATTATGACATCTCCAAACCACTCATATCATTCCACGCCCACTCGGGAGATGTGAAGGTGGACAAGATTATCACCCTCCTTCAGGAAGGGAAACATGTCGCGCTCATCTCCGATGCTGGGACTCCGGGCATCTCCGATCCTGCCTATATTCTCGTGAAACGGGCGATAGAAGAAAATATAACAATAGTGCCGATTCCGGGAGCATCGGCCGTACTCTCCGCACTCGTCGGTTCCGGGATGCACATGCACGATTTCCGATTTCTCGGGTTCTTGCCAGTCAAAAAAGGTCGTGAAACCCTTTTTAAATCGCTCCAGGACAAGGATTATACCGTGGTTATCTACGAATCTGTACACAGAATAGAGAGGACTCTCCGAGATATGGCGAAATATCTCGGAGAAGACCATCAGATTGTCGTGGCTCGTGAACTCACCAAGAAATTCGAAGAATTCCAGCACGGAAGTATCAAAGAAGTGAGCGAATACTATAAAAGCAACGTTTGTAAAGGCGAATTTGTGGTTATTTTCTAGGAAAATTGCATTTTCTTTCAAAAATTCATATATTTTTCACTTTTGTTTGTATAATACGCAACAACCGCCCATTGTGGAAATGCGAATTTCGGTGTCAAGGGCGGTTCTTTTCAGGATTATTATACGTTATGTAATAAATTCAAAGGCTTTTGCTGACCGAAAGATACTCATTTTGTGACATTATAAGGATTCTTCACGAACAAGAAATCCTTCAAAAACATGTGATTGTTTCGGTCTATTTTCCGAACGTGCTCATTTCCCAGAAACATTTGCAAAAATCTGGAAAACGATTACAATCATCCCCTTATATCTTCACCCTTATGACCTATGAAAAAAGGAAATGCGTTTTTGCTCGGAGCTGGTTATCTTGCTGGATTACTTGTAGCTCTGAGATTCAATAAGAAGTCTCCTGCGGATCTTGAAAAAGATTTCTCCCAGGGAGAAGATCGTTACAATTCCATCGGGAAGAATCTTCTCGATATCCACAAGAATCTATTTGAGACGACCCAAGACATGCTTTTTTCTCCCGAGAATAAGAAAATCATAGCCGATTACAAGGAACGATTTTTGATAGAACTCGATATGTTCCGCAAGGAATCAGAGATCAAACTCGAAGAATGGAAGAAAAAAGGATTCGAGAAATGAGAAGAGGTGGAGTGAGAGATTCGCGATATCTACAATCGTCGGATGGAACTCTTGGAAGATGCAAAACAAAAAGGTCTCAAACTCCTTGAAGAAACTCGTGAAGATGGAGCCGATATGCTTGAAGAGGGAAAGAATGTAGCCAATCGAGTTTTTGATCAAGCAAAAAAACAACTCGATGCCATGCATGCTGACATTAAAAAGAGGTTGGCTAAAAAAGCAGGGAAATAATATACCGATTCTTCTCATAATCTCGCTGTACTTGTCTCGATGTTTCTCTTTTAACAAATAGGGTATCTCACATAACATTCAAGTAGAGCGAGTTTTTTGTTCTTATATTTTTTAAAGTATTTTTATCATGACACAACAAGATACTACTCAAGATTCAACACTCGACCTTGAAGCGGAGCTTCAACAGGAAATCGATACGGCAACGGAAGCGGAAACAGAGATCGAAACGGATCTCGAAAATGGTCAGATGTATCAGGCAGAAGAAGAACTCGAACGACTTCGAGGTTCCCTTTCTCGCGCTCAGGCAGATTACAGCAATCTCCTCAAACGGGTAGAACGGGACAAGACAGACATGACCTCGTTTATAACTGCCAATATCATCAAGAAATTCCTCCCGACCGTGGATAATCTGGAACGAGCACTTGCAACGGTTCCAGCGGATATCGCCGAACAGAAATGGACAGAAGGGATTCGCGCGACACTTCAGGGTCTCGGGAAACAACTTGAAACCATGGGAGTTCGTTCATTTGAATCTGTTGGGCACGAAGTGGATACGGAGCGACATGAAGTCATGAGCCAAGCTCCCGGAACAGAAGGGATTATCGTGACTGAGTTCGAAAAAGGGTACACACTTCACGACCGAGTGATTCGCCATGCAAAAGTCATCGTCGGAAGCGGAGAATAAAAACCATGAAAATCCCATCCTTCAATACTTGCAAGGATGGGATTTTTTTGTTTATGCTGTTTGTGGAGAAGTCTGTTCCGAGTGTCATGGAGGTCAGAATGCCAATGTTGTGTTCATAGATTTTTCAGCCTCGTCCCGTTCTACCAATTGTGTTGAATGTGCCAAATATTCCGCCATTTCCTGTTGTTTTTTCGCTTCTCACAAAGCCTGCTCTTGGATATTTTTTAAAAGACTTTCTTTGAATTTCTGACCTTTTTCTTGTCCGTCTTTTCCTTCTTTTCGCATATTTTCTGCATTTTGAGTTCCTCTTTGTGCATCCATTCCTTCTTTTGTTCCTTTGATCCCCGCAACTTTTGATTGGAATTCCTCAAAGGCACGCTCGAGAGACTTCATTTTTTCTTCTGGTTTCTCTGGTCATGCAAGGATTTCTTGGGTCTCACGGGTCAGATTCTTTTGCTCATTTGCAAACTGTTGAATATATTTGGGATTGCTGAATTCATCTGGAGAGAAATTGGATTTGATAGCATCTATCTCCTGCTCGGCCAGGGTATCCATACTTTTTTGAATGTCCTTTCCTCCTGTCTTCATATCTGTATCGAGCATGGAATCCATTCGAGATTCTTTGTTCTCCGGTTTTTCCAGAGGATTTTGGTATTCTTGAGTTTCGAGTCTTGTCATATGAGAGTGTATTATGAACTAATATACTGCCATTCTATCATATCCTTTCTCGGAATGCAAAAAATATGACAAGAGAAATCGACTCTCGTGATTTTCTTAAATATCTCAGATTCACCGAGGCAAAAATCGTGCACGAAACGTTGGATTCTATCGTCCTCCCCGGAGTCCTCGATATATCTCTTCCACGAAATCATCTCCGGTTTCCCCTTGGATTGCCCGTGCGAAATGATACTCGTATTTCCGTTTCACGATATCATGGTTGAAGAAGTTTGCTCCGAGCATGTTCCAGAGTCGATAGGTTCGCTTCGGATCAAGCAGATGGAAAAAATTGGAGTAGAGCTCCTGTGTTCCGTTCCAAAAATCTTCCAGATCGTTCATCCAATAATCCTCCTGACATATATTATTCCCTTCCGTATACTCCCCTCTCGTTTCAAGATGGAATATGCTGTCTCGAAACGAGAAAACATACGTGCGAGTCTGATAATTTATGGAAGTTCCAAATCGAACGGCAATCCGGTATACGCGTTCAGGATTTTTCAGAATCGCTGTTTTCAGATTATCGTCGGGATTGGAAAATACGCTGGGAAGAAAGCGATTATTGAGGATATACAGGAGTATGGACTCCTGCTCAACGAAATCCCGCATATCGTCCCGAAGCGGTCACTGGGCATAGATTCGACCCAGATCGGTCGGCGACTCAGAGATATGTTCGGTCATGATCGTACCGATGAACGAATCCATTTGAATCGGTTTCAAACCGGAAGCTGTTGTTTTGAATACTTTCCCCGGGGTCAGAACTCGACTCGGGAAATCCTTGCCGTATTTTTTCGCGATCGAAGTTTCGAGTTCTGAAATATCGATGAGACTCATAGCACCGATCTTGGAGTAAAGAGGATCCATCAGGCTCGGATAACAAATCCCCTGTCCGATGAATCATCTCGCAAAATTCGGCACTTCTGTGAAATCCGATAATTCTCCCGATATGAGCATCTCGTATTCCCATTCGAGTTCCTCTTTGCGACTCGATCGATACTGTTTCCGGAACTTTTCCCTATCTTGTTCTGTATCGAGATCGAGGATCGGGAGATTGGCTCCAAGTTCATTACGACTGGAAAGATACGTTACTTGGGCGTACGGTTTACGATTGAACAGCCGAGTCAAAACATCGTAGGCTTCTTCGGTTTTGGGGATGAGCGTATCGATCTCGGCATAGATGATTTCTTCATGATTACTCACCGCAAGCGTCATGACATCATCCTCATTGGTAATCGCTTCGTTATCGAAACAGATTCCATGAAAATCGATTCATGCATACGTGAAGGTTTCACGATTCCGGAGAATATGGACATGTGCCTGAGGAATATGCGTATCGATAACGGGGACAAGATACGCGAGCGTCTCCGGGATGAGCAGAATCGGACTCGCAACACGATAGAGAGGAACGAGTGTGTAAGGATCGAAATGATCGCAGTGCGAGTGGCTCAGGTATACGACATCGAGCAAGGAGAGTTTCTCGCTATCGAGTTTCCATCGTGGGGTGCGTTCCATAAGATCGCCGAAAGCATAGTTCGATAACCACGCATCAACGAGGATGCGAACGGTTTCTCATTGTTTATTTTCTATTTCGATACCGAATTCGGTGTGACCAAGCGGATGGATGAGCATGGATTTTTTATCAAGAAATAAGATGGAGTGCATTATAGAAATTTCCACGGAAAATCAAAATGATTCTCTCTCCTCTTGTTCCAGATCCCTGTCTCTGACAGAAAATGGTCGATTCTCTTGAGAATCGACCATGGAAAACATAGGTGTATAAAAATATCTATTTCTTGAGCTTTGCTTTTTCCAATTCCTGTTCACACGATTGTTTCAGATTATCCGACAGGATAGCGCAACCAGGAATTTGTTTCTGGACTTGTCCGGAACCTGCATGAGCTATATCTTCGGGAGTTGGATATCTTCCAAGTGCATATCCGATACTGCAACTGTCTCTGGCTTCCTTTGTATCAAGTTCGTTACAAACTTTGAGTCCGCCCTTGGCGACGCGACTGTAGATATCTATGGACTTAAGAGTCCGAGGAAGGTCTCTTTTCTGGTCCGTACAGAGTGATTTCTGGAAATCCGATTTGAGCGTGTTGCAATCGAAGGAAAGTTGCTCCTCTGGAGAGAGTTTGGTGAAGTTCGTATAGAGCGTATTGGCGATATCGTCGTTGCAGGTCATACTGTCCTGTCCTGTGTAGCTCGAACAGTTCGTGTTTTTGATATCAGCAGTGACTCACTGGGGCTTGTAGGCTCCTGGTTGTCCGGGATCGTTTCGGAACATATCGAACTTCCCCTGGAGGAGAAATACGACGAACAATACGACTGCGAGGATGCCGAGAGAGAGATAGATGCGTTTCATAAACGGAGAGAGGAGAGAAAGATAAAAGGAATGATCAGGCTTTACGAGCAATTATTCGGCA
>JAQTWO010000065.1 GCA_028689245.1 Candidatus Altimarinota bacterium
ATATATTTCTTCTCGCTCTTTTTCAGAAAGATGTGTATACTGTGACATAGAAATGGTAGGTTATGTGGGATTAAGCAATCACATACTACCATTTCTTTTTTTATTGCACTTCGATTTTGATTATAGCCATTTAGAATCTAGGAAATATTTTTTGACAAAATACGAATTTTACATATGTTACATTTGTTTTTAATATTTATCGACGGATTATATGAGCGATCATGGATCTCACGGACACGCGGAAACAAGTCATGCACCAAAGGCATCTTCGGGCGGTAGCGAAAGCAAAGAACTAGTAAGTCCTGCGATGAGCGGAGTTCTTGCGTTATTTATGTGATTTGTAGGCATTCTCGTGCAAGTTGTTCTCGATGGTCGTTAAGAGACGGGACATATAACCATCTCTATGCTGGAAAGAATGCTGAAAAAGTATTCGTTTTTGCTTTTCTGAAATGGAAGGGAGGGGTGGGAGAGTATCCCTCGGCGGTGTCCGGAGCGTTTCCCTCCGTATCTTTCTTGCTTTTTCTTACATTATACATATATTTCCATTATCAATAGTATTTAATTATTTTTCTATGGAATTCCCAAAGCAATATATACCGAAAAATTTCGAAAAAAACCTCGCCAAGCGATGGGAAGAAGAAGGAAAATTTCAACCAAAGGAACCTACGACAGGAAAGACTTTCTATATACCGATCCCACCTCCGAACGTGACGGGGTACCTCCATCTCGGACATGCTATGACGCTCACGCTTGAGGATATCATGGTGCGATACCACCGCATGAAAGGGGATTCGACTCTCTGGGTTCCGGGAACCGACCACGCCGGGATCGCAACGCAGGCACGAGTAGAAAAGATGCTTGCCGAGCAGGGAAAGAAACGCGAAGAGATGGGACGAGAAGCCTTTCTCGAGGAAGTATGGAAATGGAAGGACAAATATGCTGCCAACATCAACAATCAGGTTCGGCAAATGGGAGCTTCCTGTGACTGGACCCGGGAGCGCTTCACGCTCGACGCAGGTCTCAATAAAAACGTGATGCATGCCTTTGTAGATCTCTACAATAAGGGGCTTCTCTATCGCGGGGAATACATGGTAAACTATTCGCCAGCCCTTGGGTCGGTTATCTCCGATATCGAAGTGGATTACAAGGAAGAAGAAGCGAAGCTCTACTACATCACTTACTTCGTGTCCGGCTCCGACAACGAGCTCGTACTTGCGACCACCCGCCCAGAGACGCTTCTCGCGGATCAAGCGGTCGCCGTGCATCCGAAGGACAAACGATTCAAGAAACTTATCGGACGCAAGGTCATTCTCCCGATCGTCAATAAAGAGATCGATATCATCGGAGACGAGATGGTCGATATGAGTTTCGGTACCGGGGTCGTGAAGATCACGCCTGCTCATGATCCGACGGATTTCGAGACCGGAAAACGGCACGGTCTCCAGCTTGATTATCAGGTGATCGACAAGAATGGAATTATGACCAAGGAAGCCGGTATTTTCGCTGGGCAAGACGTAATGACGGCTCGTGAAAATATCGTCGAGCTCCTCAAAGCAAAAGGAAACCTCGTGAAAGTAGAGCCGTATACTCATAAGGTGGGGTACTGTTCCCGCGGAGGTTGTCGTATCGAAACGATTGTTTCGACTCAGTGGTTTGTGAAATCATCTGAACTTGCCAAAAAGGTAATCACTGGATATAAGAAAAAAGAATTTGAGATCATCCCCGAACGGTTCAACAAAACTTTCGAGGATTGGATTTACAATCTCCGAGATTGGTGTATATCCCGCCAGCTTTGGTGGGGACATCAGATCCCTGCCTATTACGATGTGAAAACTAGGGAGCTCTTGACGGTTTCTCTCGATGAAGAAGCGGTATTTGCCAAATATGGAAAAGAGAATGTGTACCGTGATGCGGATGTGCTCGATACCTGGTTCTCAGCAGCCCTTTGGCCATTCTCTATCCTCGACTGGACTCCGTCCAATCCAGGCGAGCTCTTCAAGAAGTTCTATCCTGCGCAGGTTCTTGAGACCGGATATGATATCCTCTTCTTTTGGGTTATCCGTATGCTCCTCATGGGATACGAGTACACCGGACAGACTCCGTTCAAGACTGTCTACCTTCATGGACTCATCTTGACCGAAGACGGGAAAAAGATGAGCAAGTCCGTAGGAAACACTATTGATCCGCTCGATGTCATCGAAGAGTACTCGACCGACGCGCTTCGACTCACGTGCTCTATTGGGAATACTCCCGGAAACAACCTGAATTTCTCCATGAAGAACGTGGAAGGGAATAGTGTATTTCTCAATAAACTCTGGAATGTGACGCGTTTCGTACATGCAAATATCGGAGAAGTGAACGAGGACTATAATGTGCTTCAGGCAAAGATGGAGGCAAATTGGACAACGTTTCTTCCTCATGAACAATGGATTCTTTCTCGTCTAAAAGCCATCATCGATAGCGTGACGAATGGTATGGAAAAATATAACTTTTCCGATGCGGGGCAGGAACTGATCGCCTTTACCCGAGATGAATTTGCCGATTTCTTCATAGAAGAGTACAAGCTTACCAAGAATACGACCGAAAACGGTCGGGATGTGCTCGCGTTTACATTATTATCCCTCCTCAAACTCTGGCATCCGTATATTCCGTTTGCAACCGAAGAGCTCTATGGAATAGTTGCCAATGGTAAGTCCCTTATGGATAGTGAATGGGCAAGTCTCGATATCACCCGAAACAAGAAGATCGAAGCCGATACACTCGTGCTTTTCGAGGCGATCCGTACTATCCGAAACATTCGTGCTACCAAGGGTATAAAGCCTGGAGAGATGGTTGATATGGCAGTTATGGCACCAAAGAAATCGATTGATATCCTGAAAGAAAACGAGATTATTTTTCTTTGACTTGCAAAAATAAAAGAAATGCTTATAACTAAATCTAAAGTTGATGGTTCCTCTATCGCATATGCGGTAACGGGCGATATCGAACTTTTTATTACTATTCCAGTCAACGAGGCAAACACCGAAGAAGAAAAGAAGCGCCTCAAAGAACAGATCGAGAACAGGAAAGAGTACCTCAGGTCTCAAGATCTCAAACTCCTCAACGCTGACTTTGTCCGAAATGCCCCAGAAAAGATTGTTCGTCTCGAACAAGACAAACGAGCTCAGGCAGCCGATCAGCTCAAAAAGCTGGAAGAGAAATATATGAGCTTATAATTTTATCTTTTATAAAATATGGCAGAAACTATAGAAACAGGAAGCAAGGAGGAGGAAGTAACTCCTTCACAATTCTCTGAAGCTGATAGAGCACGGAGAATTGCAGCATCTTGGGGAACGGAAGCAAAGATTGCAGATTTGATTATACAAGATGCTGCGTGAAGAGTAGGAATTCTTATGTCGGAAGCCTATGCTCAAGGAATGGCAATATTTCTCCCATATATGTCTTTCTGAAAACACGAAGCACCAGTGGCACAGACAAGACAGAGAGAGTAGACTCTTGGTGATTAAACCTTTTAAAAATACTCCCGAATTCGGGAGTATTTTTTCTACAGTATCGCCATGAGTATTTCTTCGTAAATGACCTCTTTGAGATTGATATGTCCGTGTTCGATAAACTTGACATCATCGGGGGCGATCGGGTCATACTGTTCTTTGAATGTACGTGCGATATCTCAGATATTTACTGTATGAATATCTCATTCGTATTGTACTTCCGTTTGAAGTTTTTCAAAAACCACTTCGATCCCATTGTCAAGTGCGATGAGTTTTACCTGAAAACTGAGCGGTTTTGTGAAGGTGAGATCTGGATAGTATCCTGGAATAAGTTCGCCCTCAAAGGCGAGTTCCCGAGAATCCCCGGGATAGCTGGCGAGAAGGTCTGCGACATTGAGTTGGAACATAGTTTTTAATTAAAAAATCGTATCTTATCGGCACTTGGATGACTTTTGAGTTTCTCGAGGGTCTTGGCTTCGATCTGGCGGACGCGCTCACGAGTCACTCCGAACTCTTTTCCGACTTCTTCAAGGGTGTGGATTTCGCCTCCATCGAGCCCGAATCGCATGATGACGATCTTTCGTTCACGAGGAGTGAGGAAGTCGAGCATCTCGTAGAGGTTTTCTTTCAGGAGCGTGAGATTGGCTGCCTTATCTGGCGTCAGGTACTTGTCATCTTCTACGAAGTCTCCGAGCGTTGTGTCTTCCTCGCCTCCGACAGGGGAGTCGAGAGACAGGATGTCTTGGGAGATACGCATAATCTGACGCACCTTGCGGATATCCATATCGAGCTCCAGAGCGAGCTCTTCCATGAGTGGTTCTCGAGCGAGGTCCTGAGTGAGTCGTCGAAACGTATGGGTGAATCGGTTGATAGTCTCCACCATATGAACGGGAACACGAATGGTTCGGGCTTGATCGGCGATCGCACGGGTAACTCCCTGACGAATCCACCAAGTGGCATAGGTCGAAAATTTGAATCCTTTCTCTGGATCGAATTTATCGACGGCACGAAAGAGTCCGACATTTCCTTCTTGGATGAGGTCGAGGAGTCCAAGACCACGTCCCATGTACTTCTTCGCAATAGATACGACGAGTCGGAGATTGGCTTCTGCGAGTTTTTTTCGGGCATCCTGAGACCCTTTCTTGATGAGGCGTCCGAGTCTGACTTCCTCTTCTGCATCGATGAGATGGAATCGTCCGATCTCATTCAAGTACATTCGGATAGAATCGTCGGAGATATCGGAGAGATCGATCTCCTGGGCCTTTTCCTCACTCGTATGACCTTGTTTGAACATCTCATCCTTATCGAAGCTATCGACGATCTCGATATTGAGCTTCATGAGACGAGTATAGATATCATCGAGTTTATCGACATCATCTTCTGCATGCGGCATTGCCGCAAGGAGCTCGTCATAGGTGATTTTCCCCTCCACCTTTCCCTTCTTTATGAGAAGTTGAAGGGTTTCGGAAAGACCATCAAGAAACTCTGCTGGCACAGATATATCGATGAATTTTTGAAGACCTTTTCCGATTCGTCGTTTGTCAGCATTGCGTTCGATTGGCATTTTCTTGAGTCCTCGTTCGCGTTTTTTTCTTCCGGAATTTTCACCATCTTCATCCTCATCTCCCTCTTCATCCAGATCGAGATCGTCAAAGTCTCCGAGATCATCGTCGAGCAAGAGAAGATCCTCATCTTTCAGGGGCATGATCAGGTCATCCTCGATTATCTCTTCGATTTCATGGTGATCGATATCCAGTTCGTCTATCTGATGTTCCTCCTCGTGTTCATTATCCTGATGAATAGCCGTTCCATGCGTTGTTTCTGTAACTGAATCTTTCCCAAGGATGGCTTTTTCGCGAATTTTTCCGAGATCGAATATCCCGTCAGGACCAGACAGTTTCGTAAGATCTATTTCCTCTACGTGGCTTTCGTCTTTCTTTGGATCTTTTTTTGACATGTTGATAAGGAAAAATATTAAATATTTTGCTTAAATTGATTCTTTTGAATAGTCTGACTTATCACTCTCGAGTGAATGAAACGACGTGGCAATCGAGATCAAATAAATCCTTTAAAATAGGGATGGGTCATCTGGATTGCAGTATCATTTCATTCACAATGACAAATGACTATCCTCGGTTCAGCTTAATACCCATCTGTTTCCCTTTTTCTTGGAGTTCTCGGTGTCGTACGATATATTCGGCACTATTCGGGTCTATCTGGGAAAGGAGCGATTTCTTTTCTTGTTCAAAACATATTTTGTTGACATATCCTACAAGCTCTAAGAATTTCTGAGTGATAACATCCTTGGAAAGGGTAGCATTTTCCTCTTCGATGAAGAGCTCTATGGCGGATAGCCGATCGAGGTCTACGTTCCCGTCTTTTTCTCATGATTCTCGCTCGGAGAATAGATTTTTGATTACGAAAAAAGAGGGAATAGACATTCCATCCGAGAGAGTATACTGAAATTTTTCTAAAAACAAGTCAAAATAGCCATAAAGTCGGATATATCCCGCCAAGAGTTCTACTCGATCAAAACCACTTTGCTTTCGAGTGTCTTCAATCACCCGCTTTTCCCGGAAGCTTTTGAGCTCAGAGTAGAGCACGTCGGTCGTGAGATTGAGTATCTTTCCAATCTCTCGGATATAGGCGTCAATCTCGATAGGATTTCTGATGTGCTTGAGCATCTTCTTGAGTTCCTCCCAAATGGCTTTCTTTCCGGTCATCTCGGCTATGTCGTATTTTTTGGCTCCTTCTTTGATATAGAATGCAACGGGACTCAGAGCTTTTTTGGTTTCTTCTCGGAAATCCCCGCCTCATTTTATGAATTCATCGGGGTCTTTTGCGTCTGGCAGAGTTATGACATAGATATCCAGATCTTCGTTGTAGAGATTTTCCAGACTCTTGAAGGTGGCTTCGATTCCCGCTTTATCTCCGTCGAGACAGAGATAAACTTTCTTGGTAAAACGTTTGATGAGAGTGATATGCTCCTTTGTGAGAGCGGTTCCACTGATCCCGACCGCATTGTAGATGCCTGCCTGATGGAGTGTGACCGTATCCATCTGTCCTTCGACGATGATGACGCTCTGCTCTTTTGCAATCGTGCTTTTCGCGAGATGGAATCCGTAGAGTATGGCACTCTTGTTGAAGATATCAGAAACAGGAGAGTTGAGATACTTTGGCTCTCATTTATCGATGATTCGCCCCGTGAAAGCCACAGTGTGACCTGCGAAGTTCGCAATCGGGAAAATAATTCGTCCATAGAACTTGTCTCGTCCTGGACCGACGAATATCCCCGATTCGATGATATTTTGCTCTGTGAATCCCTTGTCTTTCAGGCGAGCGAAAAGTTCGCGAGGATTTCCCGAGTATCCGAGCTTGAATCGGTCGATGGTTTCGGGTGATATCCCTCGTTTCAGGAGATAGTTGAGCTTCTCATAATTTTCTTCCCATTTGATCTCTTCGTGATAAAAATCGGTAGCAATTCGGTGCATGTCGTAGATATCGCCAGTTTTTTCTCCGCGTTCCTTGTAATAATCAGTCTTGAGCTCCACTCCTGCTTCTTTGGCGAGTTGGTGCAAAGCTTCTCAGAACTCCATTTTCTCGATCTCCATCAGGAATCGGATCGGACCTCCTCCGTGGTGACAAGCGAAGCAGTAGGCGAGATTCTTGACCGGAGATATGGTAAAAGACGGTGTTTTTTCTGCATGAAAAGGGCAGAGTGCCTTGTAATTGACCCCTGCTTTTTTCATCTGCAAATATCGCCCAGCGAGCTCGACGATATTGATTTTGGATTCTATTTCTTGTGAGATGGACATAAGAGAGTTCTTGGTTCTTAGTTCTTGGTTTTTTTGGACAAGAATGTGTACGAGTGGATTATATGGGGATTTTCGGAAAACAAAAAAGATTCTTGAGGATTTTTGAATATTACCTGCTTTTGAGTATCGAAACTATATTTTTCCCACCTTCAAATATGCGATTTTCGAGAATCTCATATCTGTTTCTTTGGAATAAGGTACCCAATTCCGATAGTTCAAATCCATGATAGTATCGTTCGTATTCGCCGATTTTAATCCCGAAATCTCCATGTCACTTGTGGCTTTTCTCATATTTTGGAAAGAGTTCTGACCCGAGGAGATTCCAGTTCGTCATCATGATGACTCCGTCTGGAGCGAGGAGTTTTTTGGCACTGTTGAGCACGAGATTACGTTCCGCTTCCGTCCGGAGGTGATGGAATGATGCAATAAATACAATGAATTGATATTTATTACTATCGGAAAGTTCTTCCAGCTTATTCATGTCGAGTACTTTGAAAGTATTCTCCGGATGGAGTTTCTGAGCTTCGGCTATCATCCCGGAGGATTCGTCAATTCCGAGGTAAGAGTAGAGAAGGTTAGATGTATTGAGGGAATCTAAAAACCTCCCATTTCCGCATCCGACATCCAAAATAGACACATTCCCAGTAGAATGTTTTTTTATGTATTCCACGAAATATTCAATCTCACCCCATCGGAGATTCTTTCGAGAGTGTGAGAATGTGGAAGCAAAAGCATCGTAGGACATAGAAGTCAAAAGTCTGTA
>JAQTWO010000066.1 GCA_028689245.1 Candidatus Altimarinota bacterium
GATAATATGAGTACGAATACGTTTGGTTCTTCTGTTTCTTCCGTTACTTCGTCCGGGTGTATCGCAAAGAAAGATATGAGTTTGAATACGCTTGATAGGAGTCTGGTGGGATATTGGGATATGGAGAGTGTAACATCAAGTGGGCTTCTGAAAGATTTGAGTGGGAATGGATGGAATGGGAAGTGTTATAATAGCTCGCTTGAGGCAAGTTCTGGAAGTTGCTTGACAACATGACCGACTACACTTTCTTGATCTATGAATTTTGACGGAACTATCGGAAAAAGTGTTCGAATTCTCAATTCTTCAGGAGTTCTTGCTGGACAGAAACAATTAACCATCATGGGAGTTGTGAAAGGATATTGCGATACCCCTACGGGTAATTGCATAATTATAAGAACATGAACAGGTGTTGCTACCGTCAAATCTTTAAATTATCCCAAGTGAACATTTACATCGGAAGTATCTACGAATAATGCGAATTATAAATTTTTTTCCACAAATAAGATTTCCAACACTACTGATTATGCAGTCATGTGAACTGTTACATATGATGGACAGAAAGTGAAGATATACGAAAATGGGACTTTAAAAAAGCAATATGATTGGACTGGGTCCATATCGAATTCAGGCGTGGATTGGTATATAGGTAAGATGTTTCCACAGGACCCAACAAATTCTTTTTCTGGTTCCATCAATGAAATTAAAATCTACTCACGAGCCATTTCCGAGTCCGAGATCAAACAACAGGCGAATATAATGGGATTCTAACCCCCTTTCATACGTCACTCAAATCATGAATCGCTCCTATATTTCATATCCTTGTATCATGACAATGGCTGATAATCGAGGAGTTCATCCACTCATGACCGGATACGTCTAAAATTCGATCCTCTCACGGATAAAAAACTTGCAAAAATCGCACTTCTTTTTATACTCTCATACGAGGGACACAAGAATCTCGGAATCCAAACCTTGAAAAAGATTCCGTATCGTGCTTTCAATTTTTTTACTTTCAACTTTTCACTCGCATCTATGGACTACTCTAAGGCAAAAGAACTCATGAAACTTCAACAAGAAGCATCAAAAATCCAAAACGAACTCAGCAATATCCACATAGAAGCGGAATCCGACGGGTTCGTCGTAACTATTGATGGACAGATGAAATGTGTGAAGGTGGAGATCGAAGACGAAACCCTCCTCAAAGACAAGGCACGTCTCGAAAAATCGGCTCTCGAAGCTATCAACAAGGGACTTAAAAAATCACAAGAAATCGCTGCCGAGAAGATGAAAGGAGTGATGGGCAATATGGGACTTGATTTTCCAGGACTCAACTAATTTTTTTCATGGAATATTTTTTTCTCACCATGGTCATAATATCGCTCCTCATTGGAGTGTTTTTGACCTTTGGATTTCCAGCAAAAAAGAAACTCAAAGAAGATAAAAAAAGTTACTATATGAGGGAGATTCAGAAAGCATCCGTTCTCACCTCTCCTACGGAACGCATCATGCGATACGATATGATCATGCACCATATCCTGAAAGAGTACGGCTACTCGGGAACTGTCGGCGATCAATTGAAAGCGCAACCGGGGGTCATAAAAGATATCGATGCGATATGGAGTCTCCATAAACTTCGCAACAAGCTTGCTCATTCCATGGAAACGGTTTCCGAATGATTGTTGGAAAGCAAAGCTCATGAATTCGAAAAAGAAATACTGAGATTATTATAAAATCCATACTATGGCAAAAACACCGAAAATCATCATAAAAACACCAGAACAGATAGATGGCATCCGCAAATCCTCTCGTCTTGCAGCGAGCGTACTCAAGATGATAGAACCGTACGTAAAACCGGGGGTCTCCACCGAAGAACTCGACCAGATCTGCAATACCTACATACTCAACAATGGAGGCATTTCCGCTTGTATCGGATACCATGGGTACCCCCGATACACTTGCATTTCTTCGAATGACGTGATATGTCACGGGATCCCTTCCAAGAAGGAAATTTTAAAAGAAGGCGATATTATCAACGTCGATATCACCACCATCGTAGACGGATATTTCGGCGACACTTCCCGGATGTTCAAAGTGGGGAAAGTCTCAAAATCCCGCGAAAACCTCATCGATATGGCACGAACGTGTCTCGAAATAGGACTCGCTCAAGTGTATCCAGGAAATCGATTCGGCAATATCGGATACGAAATCGCCAAGCATGCGGAACGACACGGATACTGAGTAGTTCGCGAATATACGTGACATGGTGTCGGAGTAGCATTTCACGAAGAACCTTATGTCTACCACAAAGCACCAAAAGATTCTGGAGATCTCATGGAACCAGGAATGATCTTCACTATAGAACCGATGATTAACTCCGGAACCCATCAGACCAAACTCATGTCCGATAAATGGACTGTCAAAACAAGGGACGGAAGCGACTCCGCTCAGTTTGAGCATACGATATTGGTGACACAGAGTGGATATGAGATTCTGACAGTATTGTAAGAATAAAGGCGATTATCATAACAAATAGGATAGAGTATACAGGGAATATGATATGGAAAATAAGAGAAAAACCAAATATATCGATATGTTTCATATATTTATTATTTGCATAATTATGGGAATTTTTTATAATCCGAGATGATTATAATGTTCATGTAACGATCCTATGAAAAATCCAACCATTCTCTTTGTATTGACCGTGATATGTGCTTTTTTTACCACGCTTTTCTCGAATATATTCCTTCAGGGAATAGGAATGGGATGGGTAAAGGATATGAGTGCACCGATGCGGAAAGAAGAAGTAAAAATAGACACCGCCTCACTGAAAAATCTCAGTGTGAGTGTGAAATCGGTTGCCAAGAAACTCTCTCCATCGGTGGTGAGTATTATTGTCTCCAAAGACGTACAGACATATAAAACAGATCCGTTCGGATTCTTCTACGAACCTTCTGGGACCGTTCGTCAAAAGGTAGGTGGAGGAACAGGATTTTTTGTGAGCAAGGACGGTCTGGTTCTGACCAATAAACATGTGGTTTCCGATCCGACTGCAAGTTATGCCATCATCAGTGCATCCGGAGAAGAATTCACTGGAAAAGTCCTCGCTTTCGATCCGACCACCGATCTGGCTATAGTACAGACGTATGACGTGGATGGAAAGAAGCTCACCGATCGAGAACCGGTAAGTCTTGTCGCTTCCAGTACTTCTCTTGAAGTAGGAGACTTTCTTATTGCTATTGGAAATGCTCTCGCCGAGTTTAAAAATACCGTCACTTTCGGGGTTGTTTCCGCACTTGGTCGCACGATTGAAGCAGGAGATATGGGATCTCATTCTACAGAACTTCTCACTGGACTCATTCAAACGGATGCTGCTATCAATCCGGGAAATTCCGGTGGTCCGCTCGTGAATCTGGACGGACAGGTCATAGGAATCAATACCGCTATCGCGAGCAATGCCAATGGACTTGGATTCGCTATCCCCCTCTCCTCTAAGGAAGTACAATATCTGATCGACTCCGTCACTAAAAACGGGGCCATCAAACGTGCTTTTGTCGGAGTCAAAACCGTATCGCTCACGCCAGAAATCGCAAAAAGCATGAATATGGAAATCTCAAGCGGGGATCTCGTCGTCACTGCTCCTGATGCCGTCATACCAAAATCACCTGCAGAAAAAGCAGGAGTTGAGAGCGGTGACATAATCACCGAAGCAGCATGAACCCCTCTTTCTGAAGGTGTAACACTCCGTGATATCATAAAGGATAAAATCCCTTGAGACGAAATCACCCTCAAAGTATGGAAGAAAAAAACCGGCAAAACCGAAGTGATAAAACTCATACTAGAAGAGAGATAGATCCTTCACTCCTGTACTCCATTACAATTTTTTGTTTTTTATGAATTGACGAATCGACCTTCAAGAAATACGAGCCATATCTGATACTACACGGATGAAACAAATACCTCTCAATTTTGAATTTGAATCGGCTAACAGAGTCGCGTTGCTCTTGACAGTAAAAGATTCTCCTGAGGCTTCGCGGTTAATGAAGCTTTTATTGCGATGGGCAAGAATATATGGGATGGTCAATATCAATATTCATATGAACAAAGAAGTGATCATCATCGGTGAAGATTCCATATCCATGACAGATTGTCCGGTAGATGTCCTCTCGACGATTACCGATCAGTGAACTCCTGCTTCGCATGAACATCTTTTCCATATCCTGGAAGAGAAAAATCTCGTCAGTACACAAACATGGATGAATCTCTATGCACTTATTCCTGGAGCGGGAGCTGAAAAATCGGCAAATCTCCTCAGTCTTCTCGGACATGAGAAGACTTCACAAGGCCGTACGTATTGGACCAAAGAACACATCCATACTCTCAATAAGTATAATTGGGTACTTCACATTCACACATCTCCATCAAGACACCACCAACAGATACGGGAAGTGGCTTGCGAAAAGGACATAATTCTCCGCGATTTTGGCGATGGTTATGTGTTCTTTAGTCAGGAAGAACAGGGATTTGTTGCGCACCAACGAGAGCATAAATAATACCTACTTTCCCAAATACCGTACCCGATTACTATTGTGTTCTTCAAGGGTTTTTCCATAATGGATGACACCATCCATATCATGGAGATAATAATAATACTTACTGGAAAGTGATTCTATGGTCGCGCGAATGGTTTCAACACTCGGATTGGAGATGGGAGTCGGTGGGAGATTGAGACTATCGCGTGTATTGTACGCGGTTTTCTTATAAATATGTTCTCCGATGAAAGCTGGTGTACAGTCAGTCATGGTGAGTCTATATGCATAACACACAGTTGCATCTGCTCCGATCGGCATTTTCTCAGCGTAGCGTTTCTTGAGAATCCCTGCTACAATGGGTTTATTCGTACTGCTTTTCTCCTCTTTTTCGAGAATGGAAGCAAAGATGAGCGTTTCATACAAATCCTCTTCCGAGGTAAAATTAAATGCCTTGTATATTCGTTCATCGAACGTTTGGAGAAGGGTTTTTATGATACTCTCGGCTCAAGCTTCGGGACTGATTCTATAGGTATCCGGCATGAGAAATCCTTCCAATGTGGTTGTTTTTCCAAGAAAAGGAAAATTCGTTCGCATCGTATCCGTAACATGCTCTGTGCTCTTGGTGAAATCCCCAGTCCGGATAATGCCCTCTTTTGTCAGATATGCATCTATATCCCATATGTTCCATCCTGGAAGAAGAGTGATGGTGATATCCTTGGAGGTGGGATTTCTGAGGATTTTTGAAAATAACCCCTCAAGCGTGGTGTCTTCTGGGATGGAGTAGGTTCCCGCCTGAAGGGTAAATTTTTGCAGGAAAATACGAACATAGAACTTAAAGACCGTACTGTTTATATCGATCGCAAGTTTTTGCGGAAGAATAGTTACCGTATCATTATGATTCACGATAAAATCTTGGGATTTTACACGTGTTTCAGGAATGATTTCGACCATATAGTATCCTCCGAATAGGATACTGAAGAGTACGAGAAATGATATCAATTTCATGTATAACGTCGATTACCAGTTAAGTTTTTTGGCATATTCCATCTGATTGTCACGACCATTTTTCCAGAGATTTTCATCGAACTTTACCTCTAGATCGGGTTTGATACCAGTTCCGTCGATTCCTATTTTGGTGCGTCCTGTAAACCATTTTGCAATCGTATATTTGAAACTTGAACTGTCTGTGTAAGTATCGAGACTCTGAACCGATCATTTCCCATAGGATTTCTCTCCGATGATACGTACATTTTCCCCGAGATAATCTTTGATTGTTCCTGTCATGATCTCCGATGCGGAAGCGCTTCCTCCGTTTATGAGGATGATTATCTTCCTATGTGTAAGATCGATAATATCCTGTCCTTCACTCAACATCTCAGAAACAGTGTTCTTGTATTTGATATGCACCACACTCTGCCCTTTTGGTACGAAATAATTGAGCATCTGGGCTACCTCGTCGAGACTTCCGCCTGGATTGTTACGGAGATCGATGATAAGCTTCCCATTACTCGGATCTTTTGAAATCGCCGTAAGTGCCTGCACAAAGGCATCTTTCACTCCTGCTCCAAAGGTGGTAATCTTTATATACTGATCTCCCGTATCAAGCTTCTTGTATTCCACATACTTGATCGCAATCTTCGCTCGGGTAATGGTGAAATCGAGTTCTTCCGCACCACGTTTCACATGGAGTTTGACATTGGTTCCACTCACTCATTTGATCTTATTGACCGCATCCTGAAGGGTAACCGATTCGGTTATATCGAGATTGTCGATCTTCGTAACGATATCACCTCATTTGAGTCCGCTTTTTTCCGCAGGAGTTCCGGACATAGGAGAGACAATATGGAGCTCTCCCGGTTTCGGCATGTCGATATAGGCACCGATCCCATCAAATTCACCATCCAGTTCATCCTGAAAATTTTTAGATTCCCGAGGAGGAAAATACGCAGTATGTTTATCTCCGCTCATTTCCGCCATTCCTTTGGCAGCCCCCTGGATGAGAGCCTCGTCGTTGAGTTTGGCACTATCGTAATAGTTGTACTTGAGCTTCTCGTAAACATCGTTCAAGATAGCGAAATTGGAAACGGTTGTCACCGGATAAAAAGTCCCGATATCAATCGTATTTGACATGCTTCCTGTTGATTCCTGCAAACTATCCGTTTGATCTTGATAAAGATTACTGAGGGTTTCGAGCACTGTTTTCAACGTAAGAGCATGGACAGTATCGTCCAGTTCTATTTGTTGACCAAGATTAGATGCCACTGCACGGGCAAATTGATCCGGGGTGGCAAGTTCGCTCACTTTCAAATCTATAGGGAGATTCTTGAAGAAACCCATGTATACTCATTTTTGAAGAGCCTTGTAGAGAGGAGTGTTTTTCTCTATATTACGAAAGTTCAAACTTATATACTGGTAACTTTCTGGGATATTTTCATACTCAGCAATACTGTTGAAATATACGGTCAGAAATCCTCCGAAATTCAGAGCGCGATTCTCGCTTCCAACAGGATAGGAGCTCAGATTCCTATAGTCCGTAATAGTTGTACCCGAAGCAAAAACCCCCTGCGTTGAGAGGAGTAAGACAAGAAGGATGATGATTTTTTTCATAAACAGTAGGGTGGTAAAAAAGAAATATTAAGGGGTGATGCGGGGAATATTTGTTGTTTCCGTGTTTGATCGAGGTGCATCAAATACGCCGAATGGGTATGTTACACCCCAGAAGATGAGTCCGAGTCCGACCAGAGATATGATAAATACGGTTCCTCCCGATCCAAGATATTTTTCCGCCCAATAAAAACGACCCGTCCAATCGTATACGATTTTACGATATTTGAGAATACCGAAACCCACACCCAGGGCGATAAGTGAATAGAATATTTTTACAAAAAGCATATGGTGAATAAATATAAAAAATATGCCGCTGCATTATATAGGGAATCCGAATGGAAGCAAACGGAAAGTAAAAGAAAATTGAAGGTTACTATTAAGTATGGACTCATACTCCCCCCAAAAGAGAACATTCTAAAAAATAGATAATTGTTCACTCGTGACCATGTATTTTGCCAACAAAATATATTCCATTCACTACGCACCAAAATCTATTTCTTTTTGACAAATCCATTTCCCTGTATATATTTCAAATCATGAAAACAATCTCTTCTTCACTTCTCGTACTTGTCGTCCTTCCAAATCTGGAGGGTCTTTGAGCGTAGGTGAATATTTATTCGTCTCTTCATCCCTCCTGTCAAACGGAGGGTTTTTTATTTCTTTTGAGATAAAGGTAAAATGTGTTGGTTTTAATTCCTTGCTTTTAGCATCAGTATCTGCTAAGATTGGGAATACTTAGTTTCTAATCTATCTTTGTATGATTTACACAAAAAAACACTTGTAACAAAT
>JAQTWO010000003.1 GCA_028689245.1 Candidatus Altimarinota bacterium
CAGCGACATCGAGATCTCAGGAGGTGGGTGTGAGAATCCCGACGAGCATTTTGATGGTCGTGGACTTCCCTGCCCCATTGGGTCCGAGAAATGCAATTTTCTCTCATTTCTGCACCGAGAAAGAGATACCGGAAACCGCTTCGTATTCGCGATAGGTCGGGTGAAAAAGCGAACGGATTCTATTCATGAATCCTGACTGTTTCACTTCCGTGCGGAAGGTTTTGGAAAGGTTGGTGACTTGGATAATGGGAGTGGACATGTTTTTCGTATTTTACGGAATCTTTTTAGTAATCGTATCAGTCTCTATGAAATTGGCTCCAGATGGAGTATTGGGCAATCGTCCATCCCACTTGGCAATCTTTTGCGCTTCATTTTCTATACGTTTGAGTTCAAGCGTCTGATTGCTGATGGCTTGGGAATTCACGATTTCGTTGTATTTTGCGAGACCTTGTGCCTGGATGATCTGGATGTCTTTATGACTATTGGCCTCTAGGAGGGATCTTTCGGATTCTTTTTTCTGTTTTTCAAGCGTCGCTTCTGCGAGTTTGAGTTCATTTTCCGCATTGAGGAGATCTTCTTTGGATTTGATATAGGTTTCTGGCAGACGAATATCGAGGATGTTAATATCCTGAAGTTCTATACCGAGGGACAACAGTCCTACATTGGCTTCTTTGATGGTGATCTCTTTGATCTCGTTGTGTTTGGAAGAGATATCTTTAAATGAGTAGTTTCGGATAATTCCCTTGATATTTTCGAGGAGTTTTGGCATAACTACATCACTCGAAACATTTCTGATATTCTTCGCTCCAAATTTCTTGTAAAAAGGGAGGAGACTCTCCTCTTTTAGTCGAAACCAAACACGGTAATCGAGCACTACTCAGATTTCTTCCTTGGTATTGCTCGTCACTTCTGCGATCTCGAAGTCAAAAGTATTTGTAGGCGAGAGGAAGAAACTGGAAGTCAGAGGCGAATACACATGGTATCCACTCTGTAAAATGCGGTCGTTTTTGAGATCAATTCCGACATAGCCATCGGGTATCTTCTCTATCTTGATCCATCTGGATTCCCCACTCAGAACATTTCCCATAAATCATACCGCTCAGAGCACGAGAGCAACGAGGAGTGTTTTCCCTTTGTTTCTGAGAAGCAGAGAAAATAACTTGGTCACCATTCATCTGAGGAAGGCAAAAAACGTATGAAGGGTTTTCAAAAAGCTCATCCCTGTGTTTTTCATCTCTTCGATAGTCTCAAGCGGTCACTTTTTGAAGAGACTTATGAGGATGTAGAGAGCATAAAAAAGCCCGAAGACGATAATGAGGAAGAACACGACATAGAAGAGACTATCGATGATATTACCCACAACATGCACGAGACCAGAACCCGAGTTTCAGCCATAAAATCAAGCAGGCGATACGCTCTGAGTGATGCCCATACTATCGCTATTCATAGCCCCATCCGCAACACGGGATTCAAACTTCGCATAGTTTTGCAATGCTATTGACATAGAGAAAAAGTTAAAAGATAGAAAACTCGGTAAGTATATGTCTTTCTAAAAAAACTCAAGAAGAATCTGAGATTTATACTATATAAATACCTCTTTTCAAGCATCAACCCCACCAAGCTATCCCCGAACAACATCCGAGAAGAAAATCCCCTGTTCTCGCAAATACTCCAAAACTTTTTCGCTCATCTCATTGCAAAACTCCCCCGATTTCATCCGAGACCGGAGCTCCTGTAAACTCAACCAAGCCGCTTGTTCAACCTCTCCGTCATTAAAGGAAGTCTCTGCGAGAGTCCCATCCCAGTGAAGGATATAATAGTAACTGAAATGTTTATTTACACTTCAGATTCATCTGTAGAGAAAAACCGGTTGCTCGGCAGTTTCTCGGATATCGATACCGATTTCTTCGAGGAGCTCTTCTCGGAGACACACTTCAATGGTCTGTCCAGATTTCATATGCCCGCCGAAAAATGACTGCCACATCCCAGGATTTCCATCCTTTTTCCAAGATCGTTGCTGGCAGAGAAATTGCCCCTGTTCATTCACGATCCATATACTGACCGTACGATGCCAGTCTTTTTTCTCACGATGCACTTCTTCGCGAGACTTCACTTCGCCGGTCGGGATATCGTTTTCGTCCATGATGTCGAGGAGTTCTAGAGACATAAAAAAGAGTAATTACAAGTTAAATATTCTGCACAAACTCCCCTGGCTCCTTTTCCCATCCACGCACCAGTTCCCAGATATGCTCCGGTCGCACAATCCCGTCGAGCTTCGAGTTCTCATCATAGAACCCGACTTCGCTGTGCTCGAATCCGTGGGAACATTTCGATATATCCACATCGAGGTAATCGGCACCATTTTTGATCTCGTACCAGAAATCAAACGTGGTCGTACCATCTGGACGGACGAACTCCTGAGTATAAATAAGACTCCCGATGACCGGCTCGACTCCGAGTTCTTCTATGAGCTCCCGCTTCATGCACTCATGTCGCGTCTCTCCGGGCTCCAGTGTCCCGCCTGGCAGACAATAGAATCCACCTCGCTCATTTCGGGAGACTCATTTACAGAGATATACTTTCCCTTCGTGAAGGATAACCCCACGAACTTTCGTGAGGATGAAATACGATCGATTTTCCATAATTTTAAGAAAAGATATAATGAGATGTACGAGGGATTGTTGTCATTATTGAAACAAGATTCCCTATTGATGAAAATATTTTTATAATCTTTGGAAAACCCCTGAAGGAATTTTCGCCAAGAACCCTGCAAGTATACGAAAATTCCGATTCTTTCAAGTAATAATGCAACGCTCCCAAAAAAACAAACTGATTGATGTTCTCGCTCATGGTACTCTCAATGGGTACCATGAGCGAGAACAAGGCTCAAACAAAAGGCGAAAACCAATTTCTTTTGGATAAAAATTGCGATACGGAAAATTCTTCTCGAAACGAAACCTTACAGGAAGCGAGCAAATATCGGAATCATTTGACAAATAAGCCATTGTCCATATACTCCCCGCCATCTTCAATACCTACATTTTATGTCACACACACGACTCAACGTCCCAGATATCGCTTCCTAACCGGGAGATATTTTTGTGTGTGTCAAAAACTCCCTCTGTCTTGTACAGTCGGGAGTTTTTTTGTGTTTTTGTCGAATCTTTATCTTTTTTCTTTTTTTTATGCAGATTGTCGCTTTGTGTGTGGTATTTTTCGGTGAACTCCTCGCCATAACGTCGGAGATTTTCTTTTCCAAAGAGAAATACATGTACGCCATGATTTTCCTCATGTTCATTGCCGGATCCTTCCTGCTCGGTGGATACTGGCTCGCATACAAATACATGAGCAGTCTCTGGCCGATTTATATCGCGACCATTACTGCCATTCTCATCCTCGAACCGATTGTCATTTACGTGATTACCGGCGAATCCCCGAATCTCGGAGCCAGAATCGGATTCGTGCTCGGTGTGGCAGGATGTTTTGCAGCACTCGGGATCAGTTAAATAGGGATTTTGAGCAAGTTAAAAGGCGTACTCTGTACGCCTTTTATGTTTGCCCTTATCAGGCGTGAGATCCGGCAGTTGCACGAATTCGGACCAGGAGTTCTTTGATCTGGGGATTCGCTTCGCGATACCAGAGCCACTCCTTTACCCTGTAACAGATACGCTTCCCAGCATCGAATGCCTCGGCAATCTGCTTCACAACTTCAGATAAACCATTGCCCACAACTTGTTCGAGGTGGGCGAAATTGAAGCAATTTGCCTCTTTTCCAGCTTTCTTGACAGCCATTCTTGCAAACCTCCTCGTATATTTCCGTAACCATTCTCTCACCGCGAGAAAATGAAGCCGTCGAAAATAACGCACGCGTGTATAGATCTTTTGATTTTATTGTCAAAATAATCATAGACACTTCACATTTTCTTCACATTTCGTGCCATTTTTGGTATTTTGTTTGACAAGACTCCCCTTTTTTATACAATACCTCCTAATATATCTCTGACCTACCAGAACATGGTTGCACAACTGGACACGCTCACCACTACGACTCTCTCCCCTATCGGGTAGGTATTTTTGGTTGCAACCAGCAAAACAAAACCCCTACTTGAAAAAGTAGGGGTTTTTAGAAAGCGAAAGCCCTACTTTTTTGAAGTAGGGCAATCTCGGGTGCCGAATGTGGCAATTTGTAAAGACATTTACATTCAACTCACGTAAAAAGCAAACAATCTGTATCACTTATATCGACACAAAGTACACAAAAGTAAAACTTTTTATTCCGTTACTTTTTGACGTATGCCCACCTCCACTGACACTCTCGCTTATTTTCTCGAATGTCTCGCGTTGATTCCAGACGTCCATGCAAAAGCTATGTTTGGAGAATACGGGATCTACTCTTGAGAAAAAATGTTTGCACTTGCGTGTGATAATATACTGTTTTTAAAAACTCTTCCGGAAACCGTTCATTTCTTCGCAGACACGGAAACGAAAGCGTATCCGTGAAGCAAAAATACAGCACCAGTAAATCCCGAATGGATAGAGCATCCCGAGGAGCTCACAAGAATAGTGAATCTAACACTTGTATATATGCCTCCGCCAAAATTTAAGAAGAAAAAGTAATCCTCTCACCTTATCGGAAAGATTTGTCCGCAACCGACACTAAACTACTACCAATAAAACCCGTCATTCTGAACTCGTTTCAGAATCTTCCGCTCTTTAGAAATAGGAAGACCTCCCCCTAGAGAGCAATACTTTAAATTCAGGGTGACGAAATCACTTTTTACCCATTTACCCCCACCCCCATATGAAACACTATCTCGCCCTCGGGCTCCTCTCCTCGCTCCTTCTCACGAGTTGTTCGGTGGATTGGAATGATGCGAAAGAGAAGAACTTTAATTTATAATAAGAAAATATGGATAAGCTAATAGAATATTTGCTTAATGAAATTAAAGCAAATTCAAACACTATAAAAAACTGGGATTATTTTGTTAAATTTTTGATGATTGTATTTGTAACAATATCTTTCGGAATAATTTTCAAAAATCCATTTTTTAACTGGCTCGAAATTAAAAATACTACTGATATAAAGGATTTTTCGATTTCATTATTATACATTTCCGGCTTTCTCTTTTTGTTATCATTCTTTATTTTTACAATAAAAAAGAGTGCTGATGGAGAACGGGATATTCTTATACAAAGGTTCAGAGAGATAAATTCTGAATTATTTGACAAGATTAGAGATAGGATAATTAATTTTAAAAGAATTGAAGAAAGACCAGTTCAAAATTTTATTTCATATTGGGTTAAGAAAGACCGAGTTGTTGAATTTTGGATAAAAAACACTGGATTTGAATTCAGATTCAAAAAAGAATTCATTTGACAAGATATTATAAAAAAAGATCTAAATTTTGAAGAATTACCTTACGAATACTGGAAAGAATTTTATATAACTTATCCACTAACAAACACAGATGTACAAAATAATACTGAGAAATTTAAAAAATGAATTGATTATATAGATCATGTACTAAAACAAATCGAGAAACCTTCCAAAAAAATATTTTGGCTCACAACATTTATATTTTTACTTATGACAGCTTTATCAATAAGCGCTCTCACTAATCTATATTTTCTTATTCAAAAATAATCCCCTGTCCGCAACCGACACTAAACTATCACCCCTAAAAACCGTCATTCTGAACGGAGTGAAGAATCTACCGCTGTAAAGCTCAGACTTCATAAGGGATTCACAAAGGTAGATCCTTCGTTCCACTCAGGATGACAAATCACATTTTATAAACTTTTTACTTTTATCTTTTAGCTTTTCGCTCATTATGTCCTACCCTATTTCCACTACACGACACTCCCTCGCTCACATCATGGCGCAGGCGGTCAAATCCCTCTATCCGGATGTAAAACTCGCCATCGGTCCCGATATCGAGAACGGTTTCTATTACGACTTCGACTTCGGTGATGTAAAGTTCGAAGAAGCTGCCCTCAAAGACATCGAGAAGAAGATGAAGAATATCATCAAGCAGAACCAGAAGTTCGAGCACTCGACTCTACCTGTAGACGAGGCAATTAAGTTCCTTGAATCCAAGAACGAACCTTTCAAGGTCGAGATGGCCCGAGACCTCAAGGCAAGCGGAGAAACCGAAATCGGATTCTACCGAAACGTGACTCAGCAGGGTCAAGAGGTATTCGTGGATATGTGCCGAGGTCCTCACGTAGAAAAGACGATCGAGATCGATGAGAATACGTTCAAGCTCGATAAAATCGCCGGAGCGTACTGGAAAGGAGACGCGAAGAATCAGATGCTGACTCGAATCTATGCATTTGCCTATGCGACTCGTGAAGAACTCGATGCACACCTTCATATGCTGGAGGAAGCCAAGAAACGCGATCACCGAGTCCTCGGGAAGAAGCTCAAACTCTTCACGATCAGTGAATTGGTCGGAGCAGGATTGCCGCTCATGCAACCAAAAGGAATGATTATCCGTCAGGGAATCGCCGATTACCTCTGGGACCTCCACTCCGAGCGAGGATATCTCCGCGTTTGGACTCCGCACCTCGCGAAGGAAGCACTCTACGAGTGCTCCGGACATGCGGGTCACTACATGGACGATATGTTCTCGGTACGAGGAGGTTCGAGCGGTGAAGGTTTCTACGTGAAGCCTATGAACTGTCCGCACCATATGCAACTCTTCGCTGACAACCAGTTCAGCTACCGAGATATGCCGATCCGATATTTCGAGCCTGCAACTGTATACCGAGATGAAAAATCCGGACAGCTTTCCGGACTCACCCGAGTACGCTCCATCACTCAGGACGACGGACATCTCTTCTGCCGGGTCGACCAGATCAAGCAGGAAGTTTCGACCATCGTAGATATCATCAAGACCTTCTATACGACTTTCGGACTCATGGAGGGTTACTGGGTAAGTCTCTCCGTACGCGGGGAAGATAAATCCAAGTACCTCGGAGGAGACGACGTATGGCAGATCGCCGAAGGAGCACTCGAAGAAGCAGCAAAGGACAATGGACTCAATTATAAGCGGATGGAAGGAGAAGCGGCGTTTTACGGACCGAAACTCGACTTCATGTTCAAGGACGCGATCGGACGAGAATGGCAGCTCGCGACTATCCAATGTGATTTCAACCTCCCGAACCGATTCGAACTCTCGTTCATCAATACAGCCGGAGAGAAAGAACGACCGGTCGTCATCCACCGAGCGATCGCCGGATCCCTCGAACGATTTATGGGAATCATGATCGAGCACTTCGCCGGAACCTTCCCTCTCTGGCTCGCTCCGGTCCAGGCCGTCATAGTGCCTGTTTCCGAGAACTTTATCGGATATGCCGAGGAAGTACAACAAGCCCTCAAAAAAGCCGGAATCCGAAGCGAACTTGACGACTCAAATGATGGACTCAATAAAAAGGTCCGAAATGCTGAAACTGCCCATACGAATTACATCCTCGTCATCGGAGAAAAAGAAATGAACGAAAAAAGTGTCGCAGTCCGCAACTACAAGACCAAAGAACAAACCGAAGTGAAACTAGAAATATTCATAGAAAATATCCTTGGAGAAATCAGAAACAAAGCCCTCTAATAAGCTTCTCTAAAAAATACTTTTGACAAAGCAACTTAAATAGTTATAAGGGTGTTATAAAAATCCTTATAACTATTTATTTTATGCGACAACCGACTGATCTTACTAGTCCGCAATTTACCGCAAAACTTCCAGGCACCGGAGGTACTGGCTTTCAAAAAACACTGGGGTATACTTCCGTTATTGCATGAGTTGTCATGGCAGTTGTTCTTGCTCAAGATGTTCCTTATACCCTATGAAGCTCTCATGAGGACAAGTCTGATTCCACAACTACCAATTTGAGTACGCATGACAGAAAATCAAATAAAACGGATGATGATAGTCGTGCCCGTGAGCAACTCAGAAATAAAATTCAACTTTTAAACAATATGAGTCACAAGGAGGATATGTTTATGAAAAATATACGCCTCGAATGAGAATATCGCATAAGAAGAGGTATGGTACCATTTTCAGAACCCATGATACGAATCATGTCTCAAATAAAAGAAAGGAGAACAGCACGTGAAAAATTGAGAGCAGCACTTGAGAACACCCCTCCAACTACCACCGATTTATCGCTCATGGATGAGGAGATCGACAAAATAGAAGAAACACTGAATCCACAGACGCTGGAGGATCTTGTAACCCGTATGATGCAAGAACGCGAGGAATCTGGGTATACTTGGAATGACGTGGAACAATCTATACAACAGGAGTGAATGGAATACGATTCAATAAATCGAACATGAAATCGTCAATCATGAATTCAGATCTAAAAAATCCCATCCCGAATTATCGGGATGGGATTTTTCGGCAGACAATTATTCACCCACGTACACGTACGTCCCTCGGATATCGGGTGACCCGATCTGGTCGATATCCTCGATACGACAAACGAAAAGAGGAAGACGCTCATCTTTAGCGAGGGCGATAGCCGATTGGTCCATGATACGGAGACCTTTTGCAAGGGCTTCATCGATCGAAACCGTGTCGTAGCGTTTCGCATCCGAGTGCTTCGCTGGGTCCTTGTCGTAGACTCCGTCCACCTTGGTTCCTTTTACCATGAAATCACAGTGGAGCTCCAGTGCCCGAAGGACTGCCGCACTATCCGTGGTAAAGTACGGATTCCCGGTTCCTGCCACCGCGATGATGATGCGACCTTCTCGCAAGTGTTTGAGTGCTCGCTTGTAGATGAAGGCTTCAGCTACTTTCGGCACCTCGATAGCAGACATGATACGCGCTGGTTGCCCCGCTTTTTCGAGAGCATTTCCCAGAGCGATACCATTTATGATAGTCGCAAGCATCCCCATATAATCAGCAGCAGTCCGGTCGATCCCCTTGGCAGCACCAGATACCCCTCGGAATATATTCCCTCCTCCGATGACGATGACGATCTCGATATGCTTCTGAGTGAGTGTCACGATCTTTTTCGCAAGTTCATCGAGAAATGCAGGTTCTATCCCATGATCTCCTTTCCCCTGGAGGGCTTCCCCAGAAAGTTTAAGGAGGATTCGTTTCGGTACAGGAAGTTGTTTCATAGGATGGGAAGATTTATAAAATAAAAGCTCTTTGTTTGTCATTTCGACCGAAGTGGAAGCCATAGCTCCCCCTTGTGGGGTCAATCCCTTTTAGTCGCTACTTTTGAGACGGTTTTTTCCAGATCGAACTCATGCTCTGTAATTTCTTTTAATAAAGCGTCATATATTTTGATCTAAAGGGATCCCTCGACTTCGCTCGGGATGACAGGATAAATATTCTCCCTCTACAATGCAAAAAACCAGAGAATCACTGCCACGACAAAAAGTACGGAAACGAGAATCATAAGCAAAACGTTTGTTATATTCTTCTGTGTCAATTCTTGGGAAATCTCCCCTATCTTCTCTTCGAGATTCTTGCGTTCCTCTTCAGAGTGCATCTTGGAGCTCTCAAGGAGCATCGTCGCTTTCTTGTACTCGATCATGGAGATGGAGTTCTTGAGCTCCGATTCTGCTTGTCAGGCCCGATAGGAGAGCTCTTGGATGAGGGTATCCTTCCGTTCTATGGACTTTTGTGCTTCGTCGAAGAGCTGCTTGTAATCAACCATAACGGGTCGGCGGACGAAATTGGATTCTTCATGAGAGGTGACCATTTGTCCATCGGAACCGAGCACAATATAGTCCTCTTGGATTCCCCCATTCTTGATGATTTGAACATCCTCGTCGTGAAGGAATACCTTCTTCCCCACTCGCTTGGAACGGATTTTCCCGGCACTGATATGGCGATCTATCGTGCGAGTGGAACAACCGAGGATTTTTGCGCCTTCATAGCGGTCAATGGTGTAGGACATGGGGGGAATTATAAAAATATTTGCAGAGATCTAGCACTGCTCCGTCTCTATGGACTGGTCGAATTATATAGAAAATACAGGAAAATCAATCTTATTTCGATCATCCTGCTCCTTTCATTCTCCGGATCCAAATATCGAACAACGGATGCGGTCGGTTCGGTCGGGATTTGAACTCCGGGTGGAATTGTGCGGCAATCATACAGGGATGGTCGCGAAGCTCGACGATTTCGACGAGTTCCCCATCGGGAGAAGTTCCGGAAATGATGAAACCCTTACTTTCCAAGAGTTCGCGATATCGATTATTGAACTCATAACGGTGGCGGTGGCGCTCGGAGATGATTACCTCATCCCCCTGCCCCTTCTCCATGACATGGAGAAGGGGGGATTTTTCTCCCTCTCCACGAGTGGAGAAGGTCGGGGTGAGGTATGCCTCATATGCAAGAGTTTTCGGTTGTATGATACACGGATAGGCACCGAGCCGCATGGTTCCACCCTTTTGCCGGATGGTTTTCTGATCCGCCATAAAGTGGACGATCTTGTGTACTGCCTGCTCGTCGAATTCTTCGGAATTGGCACCGGCAAGTCCGCAGACATTCCGAGCGAATTCTATCGCCATAATCTGCGATCCGAGACAGAGCCCGAGATACGGAACCTTGTGCTCCCGCGCATACTGGGCAGCGAGTATTTTCCCTTCTATTCCGCGATTCCCGAATCCTCCAGGAACCAATACCGCATCCATATCGTGAAGTATCGCATCGGTACCGTTCCTTTCGATATCCTCCGCATCGATCCAGTGGATCACTGGTTTCACGGACTGGTGGTATGCTGCCGATTTTATCGCCTCGACCACCGAGATATAGGCGTCTTCGAGATTGTTGTACTTCCCTACCATGGCGATATGCAGCTCTTCCGTCGTGTGTTTCATACGATTGACCAGCTCTTCCCAATCGGACAGATCCGGAGTTTTCACCGCGAGTCCGAGACGTTTCTGAAGCTCGCTCGCAAGCGAGGTTTTGGCGAACTCGACCGGCACGCGATAGATGGAATCGAGTGTCGGAGCCGGGATAACCCGCTCGACCGAAACGTCGCAAAAAAGAGAGACTTTCTCGCATATCTCCGCCGGTATTTCCGCATCCGCTCGGAGGATGATGAAATCCGCCTGGATTCCCCGGCTCCGGAGGTCGCGAATCGCCGATTGTGTCGGCTTGGTCTTGAGCTCTTTCGATGCTGCGATATACGGAAGGAGCGTTACGTGGAAAAACTGGACATTCTCCGCTCCGAGCTCGAATCGCATCTGTCTCGCCGCCTCGACGTAGAATTCGTTTTCCATATCTCCGACCGTTCCGCCGATTTCGACGATCATGATATCGCACTCCGAAAGTTCCGCCGCTTTTCGGATCTTTTCCTTCACGAGATTGGTCATATGCGGGATAATCTGTACCGTCTTACCGAGATATTGCCCATCACGTTCACGATTGAGTATCTCCTGATAGAGTTTCCCAGCACTGTAGGAGGAATGGGTATTGAGCGGTTCGTCGATAAAACGCTCATAATGCCCCAGATCCAGATCGGTTTCAGCTCCATCATCGGTCACGAACACTTCTCCGTGTTCAAACGGCGACATCGTCCCCGGATCGACATTCAGGTATCCGTCAAGTTTCTGTATGGAAACCCGGTACCCGGACATTTCCATAAGTGTCCCGATAGATGCGGCAGAGATTCATTTCCCTATACCAGAGAGTACTCCACCTGTCACGAATATGTATTTCATAGAAACGGAAAATAAGGTTATAAAAAAGCCCTTTAGGGGGCTAAAGAGCTTGTGATATATATTGTATACTTGAGCAGTGGTTGTTGAAATGGGACATGAAAGGGATTATATGAATTTTCGGGAAGATGCAAGTTTCATTTTCATTCTTTTTTAGGCGAATTTCCAGATAGAGAGGATGGGTGCGGAATATACAGCTTTATTTATTCTTCTCCGCATATATTTTGAAGTTTTCAAGTATCGATTGCCAGCCCGAGCGTTGTTCCTCGACTGTATGGATATTCTCCATCTCAAAAGTCTCGGTAATGAGAACATATTTTCCCTGATCCTCGAAGGATACCTGTACTTTTCTCCCTGCTTCCAGTTCATATTCAGTCATCTCTCCGATGGTATATTCTATTGTTTTATGTTGGACGACACGGGTGTATGTTCCTGTGAAGTCAAAAGAAGCACTTCCATCCCTTGCTGCATAGCCTATACTGAACTTGCCTCCTGTGCGGAGGTCGTTTTCAGCATGGGGAGTATGCCAGTCGTCGGAGGCGTGAGACCACTGTATGATATGTTCCGGAGTACTCCAATATTCCCAAACTTTTTCGATGGGAGCATGGACATGAATTGATATAGTGAGTGATTCCATAAAAAAGAAAAAACAAGAAATAAACTATTGTGATTTTCCGTCATACGGTTGCCGTACGATAGTGGAGAGATCGATATTTTCAAGGGTACGAACATTGACGGCTACGGTTTTCGCACCATCTGCGGAAGTCCCCTCTCCAAAGCACTGAACTCCACAAGTACGGCAGAAAAGATGGGAAATCACCTTCTTATTGAATCGGTATTCCGTAAGTTCCTCTTTTCCCGAGAGCAAGGAGAATTTGCTTTCTGGTATGAATGAGAGCAGGAATCAATTCCGCAAACAATACGAACAATTACATTCGATTACGGGCACGGATAAATCCAGGTCCGCCTCATATCGTACATTGCCACAATGGCAACTTCCTGAGTGTTGAGTCATATATTTTTAAAGTAAGGATTAAATGAATTTCCCAAAGAGAGAGAAGATTAAAGTACAAGCAATTCATTTTCCAGCCGATCAAAATTCTCTTCATTCTTCTCGGGAGCATATGATTTTACACTATTGTACAGCTCGACAGTTGGAAAAACCATTCTGAATACAATCCGCGTCTTCCTTGATTCCAACTGTTCAAATTCGAACTCGGCACGGAATTGCGGCTTATCTAAATGATCGGCAACAATTCGTTTTCCCGGAGCAATCTCTACAAAAATCCATTCATTCGGAAAATCTTTTCCATCAGGTCCGTGCATTATAAAGCTCCATTTCCCTCACTTCCGGAATTCGAATGTTTTGAAAGTATTTGTAAACCCATTCGGACCCCACCAATTTACGAGTTTATTTGGGTTCGAGAAGAGTTCAAATACGTCCTCTTGAGGAAAATCAACAACTCTTACCGAAACGATTTCTTTATGTGCATGAGAGTTTTGTGCCATAAAACAGAAAATTACAGGATAAAAAGTAACCTGTAATTATATCTTTTTTCGGGAAGATGCAAGTTTCATTTCGCTTTTTTCTTGTTTATATAGAAAAAATCCAGTGTTTCTGTCATTCTCTATATTTCATACACGGATTTGTTATTTGTTGAATGAATCGGAAGTTGAAAAATTATTCACTCGCCCCATACCATCCGCGAATCACGCCTTCGTCGAGGATATGTCCTCGCATAGCACGCTCCAGTTCGTTGAGTCGGAAGCCTTTCTGTAAGCCAATCATGGTATCGAGTGCGAATACTCGTATTTCATATTCATGATCTTTATCTGGTGGTCGCGGTCAGCCATAGAAACACGTGATTTCATCCGGCATATCCCCGCAAATCTGCTTACTTGTGAGACTATTTTTTCACTGAATAAGACTCGTGTCGAGACGACTTGCATTTTCTCCGAGTCAAACGAAAGTCGGATCAATATCCGCAACAAGCCAATGAATCCAACTGAAACCACACACAGGAACCGCATCATAGTCCTGCATAATAAGAGTGAAGCTTTTTGTTCACTCTGGGATATGAGACCATGAAATCGGAAGAGAAAGGATTGGAACTCCCTCAAGTTTTTCATTCGAGAATTTCCCGAAACGCTTTTCAATAGTATTTTTTAGAATGCCAGAACTGGTGAGGTGGAGCATATGAATCATATAAGATTATGAGAATTCTACTTCCCTCAGCTACTATCTCCTATCCAAGTTTTGCACCATTTTCCACAGCCTTCTCGGGCACTGCCAGGATAACAGAACCATCGTCACGATAGAGTCCGGTACAGAGAAATTCACTCCAAAAAGGTCAGATTTGTTTCGGAGGAAAGTTCACGACCCCGAGAATCTGTTTGCCGACGAGCTCTTCTTTCGTGTATTGCACGGTTATCTGAGCACTCGATTGTTTAACTCCGATTTCCGATCCGAAATCTACCCAGAGCTTGTACGCAGGCTTGCGAGCCTCGGGAAATTCCTCAACCCGGATGATAGTGCCCACTCGAAGCTCTACGGATTCGAATTGTGTCCAGGTTATGGGAGTGTGCATGGAGTGAGGAATATTCATAACTATTTAGTATAGTTGCCTAAAAGATTTCATACCAAAATTGGTGTTTGTTCCATGTCAATAACATCAGCTGGTCAGAAAAAATCGTAATGGTAATCCAGATGTCAATTTGCGTAAGTCATACTACTAAGTCTTGCTAAAATGCGCGAACCTGACGGATACCAATTATTTCAAAGCGCCATACTCTGACCATGATACTCACCTATCTTAGTAATATGAACAAAGCCAGTTGGTCTCAAAGAGAGTCATCAATTCGTGATTTTATCCACTTCCATGACTTTTCGTCCACGTTCTGTAGGGTTCTCTGTCTCATCGAACCATGTTGGTCCAAAAAATAATTTACAGCCAGCTATATCCACTCTCTCAGGATCAATACAATCAAGCCTCATATTGATAATTCTTCAGATTTGTGGATGATCTGATACATACCATTCATTTTGCCAGACATTCAATCCTTTCTCGGTAAATCTCGCAGATGACCATCCAGAAGTTCACCAAAGAGCCTCGAATTGTTCTGTAGTGATAATATGGTCTCGATCCAGAGTTTCTAAAATACTCGCAATGATAGGATTGCTCTCATTCACGCGAGAAACATCTCCGCTCGTAGATAGTGGATGAATCATTTCTGTTCATCGTGTTATATCTATTTGATTCTCCATGTATCAAGTATTAGTAATAATATATCACACTAATTATATCACACTTTCAAGAATTTTACAAACCTCTCTATCTATTCTTTTTTCTTTCATTCTTCATTTACTATAATACTTTATGTAAGAAATCTCGTATCTGCCAGAATGGCTTTGCCTCCGTATAAAATCTCTCGTATTCTTCTGTGGAAAGTTCGGCAGCGGTTCTTCTCTCTGTCCAATGTGGGATAAATAGCCGATCCCATCAAAATCCTCCGTCTCAGCGTGGTGAATTGGATATGCTTCATAGAACGCTTCATTCAAAAAATTCCAGATTTTTCCCATCGTAGTATCAGAACATACATCGAGCCACGGCACCCCTCTCCTTGCCATCCAACAGAGAGCAGATACGGTCAAACGGTACTTCCTCGATGAAAAATTTGATAAATGGTCACGGGAGTCTTCCAAGAGCGGAAAACTCCAGAGATACATCTTCAACCAGAACGGGCTTTTTTATAATATCGTATGCCTGTTTAACTTTGTGCTCGACAATCTCACGAAGGCTCAAAGATTGTAGTTCATCCAAGTGAATTTTCTGATGTGCTACCGGAAATCCCAGGTATTTGGCAAGATAATCCGCCTTATTCTGGTTTCCGGTTATAAAGGTTACGAGGTGCATATCTTTTTCATGTTACAAATTGCATTTTAAATACTATCTTCCTCATCGCACCATTATCGTCTCGACTGCCACTATATCTTCATTCTTAAATCTCTTCAGTTCACTGTTGTTCTAGTCGTTCGGAACTCGCATCTATATACTCATGAATCTGCTTGGAGAATTCATTTTCTGAGACATATTCAGACATATTTATTGTCTTCATAAACCGAAAGGTTACAAATAACTTCTCACCCTTATTATAAAGTTTTCTCGAAAGATGCAAGTTTCTTTTCCGCTCTTTTCTTCCTTCGCTCATCATTTGCCATGATTCCATACGCGAGAAAATACCGTTCAAGCGATTCGTTCGTCTCTCCATATTGACTCTCTCCAAAGAGGTGATCGGAAACTATTTCCCGAGCTCGACAAATCTCACGAAGCGATCACTTTCGTCGCCATCTCGGGTCTGCCATTGCGAGATCGAAGAGCTCATACATCCGCCAAGTTGCCCCTTCAAATTTCTCTTGATCGCCTAATTTTTTTGCTGCAATACTCCGCCCTACTTCCGAACCAATATTCCCAAGTTGCTCAATTGCAGACATACTCCACCAAGAACTCGACTCATCGAGGTATTCTTTATGGAAGGTTATTCCGGGGGTATTACGCATGGATAAGGGAAGAAACGATAGATAAAATCTGTTTTTGAATCTCTAGATTTTTTATATCCAGCGAAGTGGGATAAGCACTATTAATCCGATAAAATATCAAATAAACCAAGTATACGCAATAATCTTAATACTTATGAATATTCTAAAAAATATAAAAAAATATTTTCTGATATTTTTCCAAATCTCTTTGATTATCAAATTCTTATCTAAAACAAAACACGAAAAGATATCCTTCAAAAAAAGATATAAAAAATATAAGAAAACAAGTCAGACAAGAACATATGCAATATTTGATTCAACAATCCAAATATTATACCAGATACTTTTTCATATCTCTTTAGCTGACGGATTATCCAAATTTACAGTAGCAATAAATGAAGACAAGATGGTAATTCCAATAAAAATATAAACAAAGCTAAAAATTTTAGTTTTTGCTTTATTTAGAAGGTCATCACTTATTTTTTCAAGCATAGAAAGAGGAGAGTGATAATTTTAAATATCCAAATTCATTACACTCTTCGCTCGAGACTGAATAAATCGCTTACGTGGTGGTACGTCTTCTCCCATGAGTATTCGGAATACTTCATTTGCCTTTTCAGCATCCCCGATATGAACTCGCCCCATCTTTCGTTGTTTTGGATCCATGGTTGTCTCCCAAAGCTGGTCTGGATTCATCTCTCCAAGTCCCTTGTAACGCTGAATACCTTCCGTTGTCACTCCTTCTGCTTCCATGACTTTCATCTTTTCCTCATCATTGTATACATACCAAGTATTCTTCCCTTTTGAGAGTTTGTAGAGCGGTGGTTGTGCTATGTAAATGTACCCTCCATCTACGAGGGGACGGAGATATCGGTAAAAGAACGTGAGGAGGAGTGTTCGGATATGTGCTCCATCCACGTCCGCATCGGTCATGATAATGATTCGGTGATAACGAAGTTTCGAGAGATCGAATGTCTCTCCGATAGAAGTTCCGCACGCAATGATGAGATTCTTGATCTCAGCATTTCCGAAAATGCGATCGAGACGAGCTTGTTCGGTATTGAGAATCTTTCCTCGAAGCGGAAGAATCGCCTGAGTTTCACGATCACGCCCCTGTTTCGCAGAACCTCCCGCAGAATCTCCCTCGACGATGTAGATCTCGGATTTGGAGGGATCTTTGCTGGAACAATCAGCCAGCTTTCCTGGAAGGGTCATCCCTTCGAGTGCTCCTTTACGGATGATAGTATCTCGGGCACTTCGAGCCGCAGCACGAGCTCGAGCAGCAAGAAGAGATTTTTCTACCATTGCCTTCGCAGATTTTGGATTCTCTTGGAGGTACTCGTAGAGTTTCTCGGAAAGTACTCGGTCTACGACTCCTTTCGCTTCGGGATTTACGAGTTTCTCCTTGGTCTGGGAGCTGAATCGTGGATCTGGAACCTTGATGGAAACGACGGCACAAAGTCCTTCGAGAACATCACTGGATTCGAGATTCGTATCTTTTTCCTTCAATATCTCAACTTCTCGAGCGTATTTGTTGATGGTTCGTGTGAGAGCCGTCTGAAACCCTGCCATATGCGTTCCTCCATCGGTCGTTGTGACATTATTCACGAAGCTTATAAGACGTTCGGAATAATCGTCTTTTTTGTATTGGAAAGCGATTTCTACTTGGATATCGTCGAGGTTTTTATCGGCATAGAAAATACCGTCACCGATGGTATCCACTCCACGATTCAGATGATGAACATAGGATTGGATTCCTCCTTCGAAAAAAAATCGGTACTTTGCTCCGGTAAATTCATTGATGAGCGTCATGGTAATACCCTTTGTAAGATATGCCTGCTGCCGAAGACGAGTGAGGATAGTGTCATAATCGAAAATAACCGTCGTGAACATGGTCGCATCCGGCCAAAATCGTACGATAGTTCCATGAGTATTGGTTTTTTCTCCGGTCGGAGCGGTTTGTCCATCGGGAATACCACGCTGGTAAGATTGAGTATATATTTTCCCATCCTTATGAACCCACACCTGCATCTTATCGGAAAGGGCGTTTACTACGGACGCACCTACTCCATGAAGACCTCCGGAAACCTTGTACCCTGACTCTTCTCCTCCGAACTTTCCTCCGGCGTGGAGGACGGTCATAACCGTTTCGAGAGCCGATTTCCCGGTCTTGGGATGAATGTCCACAGGGATTCCACGACCATCGTCCCCAACGGATACGGAACCATCCGCGTGCATCGTTACAGTGATATGCTTTGCGTGACCCGCCATGGCTTCGTCGATGGAGTTATCGACAATCTCCCATACGAGGTGGTGAAGACCTTGTTCATTGGTTTCTCCGATGTACATACCGGGTCGTTTTCTGACTGGTTCCAGACCTTCAAGAACCTGTATATTACTACTGTCGTAAGATGTTGCGGACATAATGGAAATGGTTAGAGACGTATCAATGGTACGTCTGTACTAAAAACAGGGGGATTATATGGAAATGAAGAGGAAAGTAAAGGGAAAATATCAATATTTTCGGTGCACGTTCTTTGTGGAAAATACTATTTTTGAAAATCCATATTTCCGCATTATTGAATAGGAAAAATAGTATTCATTGATGATGTTCCATCGGTTGTTTTTACGCATGCAAGCAAATATCTTTCGACACATATGGGAATTTCTATATTATTTTTGACTTTTATACTTTTTTTCATACGATGCGATAGTTTTTGTATGCCCTGATGGCGGAATGGTAGACGCGGAGGACTCAAAATCCTCTATCTTCGGATGTGCGGGTTCAAGTCCCGCTTGGGGCACCATTGATAAAAAACAGATGAACTTGGAGAAATCCAGCTCTCATACTTGGAGTTCGAAAGATTTCCAAAAAAGACCTAATCTTTACAGATTAGGTCTTTTTTGTGGATCGATTTGAACTTCATGATGCAAAACGACGGGAAACAGGAGCTGTAGAAAACCCATGCGTTCGTTCGCTTGTACGTGGCTTCTGATGAGAATGCCCCTCTCCCCTTCTCGGAGTTCTTGCAGATCCTCCGTAAAACCCTCCGTTTCCTCTCTTTGTTTCCTGGTTTTTCATTCCGTCGGATGAAGCTGCGCCGGTTCGTGGAAACGGATGCGATTCGACCACGGGGATCTTCTGGGAGATGAGTTTCTCGATATCTCGGAGAAATACCGTATCGTCGTGATCACAGAAAGAAATCGCCATACCCTTGGCTCCGGCTCGCCCGGTACGACCGATGCGGTGTACGTAGGTTTCGGAGATATTCGGGATGTCGTAGTTGATCATATATTCGAGCTCATCGATGTCGATTCCGCGGGAAGCGATATCGGTCGCAACGAGCACCCGAGTGGTCTGTTCCTTGAAATTGGAAAGAGCCCGTTGTCGGTTGTTCTGGGACTTGTTCCCGTGGATGGCCTCGGCAACGATCCCTCGTCCTATGAGGAACTTGACTACCTTGTCTGCCCCGTGCTTGGTTCGGGTAAATACGAGCACATTCCGGATCTTCGGATCCTGGAGCAGATGGACGAGGAGATTATTTTTATTCCCTTTGTCCACGTGGTACACGGATTGGGTGATAGTCTCGGCAGTCGTTGAAACGGGAGTGATCTCCACTTTCTCTGGATTTCGGAGAATACCCTCGGCGAGCTTCATGATCTCGGGTGCCATGGTCGCTGAGAAAAAGAGCGTCTGCCGCTTGACCGGGATGATCTTGAGGAGTTTTTTTATATCATGAATGAATCCCATATCGAGCATACGATCGGCTTCATCGAGGACGAATATCTCGATATCCGCAAGCGAAACGTATCCCTGATTCATGAGATCGAGAAGACGTCCCGGAGTAGCAATGAGGATATCGACCCCTTGTCGGAGTCGCTCCACTTGATTCCCCTGCTTGACTCCCCCGAAGATAACCGCCTGATGGAGTCCGCAGTATCGTCCGTACGCCCGAAAACTCTCCTCGATCTGGATGGCGAGTTCTCGAGTCGGAGTGACGATGAGGGTTTTGATTTTCCTAACCTCCTTTCCGCCTCACCCCCGACCCCTCTCCTTTTGGAGGAGACTTTCCAGAGAGCATTCAATCTCCCCTCGCCCTTTGGGAGAGGAGCTGGGGGTGAGGGCTTTCTTCGCATGAAGCAACTGAAGGATAGGTATAGCAAAGGCGGCAGTCTTACCGGTTCCTGTCTGAGCACATCCAAGAAAATCCCGTCCTGAGAGGATCGTAGGAATAGCTGCTACCTGAATAGGTGTCGGGGTCGTGTACCCTTCGTCATCGATGGCACGAAGTATCGGTTCTATGATCGGAAGGTCGGAAAAGAGCATAAAAAAAGATTTAGTTATTAGAGGGGCGTATCATATGATTAATATGATAGATAGCAAATAAAAATGACTATAATATACAATCCTCCATTTTCCCCTTGCATTTCACACCATACATACTATAATTCGGCTATTATTATCTAATAATACCCTGTATGGATACGAAAGAACAACAGAAGAAAGGATATAGGAAAGGATATCTTGTCGGATACTCTCCTCTGAGATTGCTGGTCCTTCTGGGTATAACTCCTGTTTTATTGGTGGGTGTTCTCTCTGCGACAGGGCTTTTTTCTTCTCTTCCCTCCAATCCTTCTGGATATGTAGCAGGAGGAAAGTTCTCTGAGAGATTGGCAAATATAGCTTCGGTTTCATGTCCGACGACTCCCGTGAAACATTTTGTAAAGTGATTCGATGGAGATTACAAACCGGTGTGTGTTCCATATAATGCTCCGACTACGGGGAATGCAAATGTTGCCACAGAAAGCTTCTCTGCACCAGTAGCTTGAGGAATGCCCGGAGGAAAGTTCGGAACCTACTTCAATAATATCCTGAACTACTGTTCGGGGAACGGGGTACTCAAAGGATTCACTTCGCAGGGACAGAAGATATGTGTGGATGCTTCTGATAGAACGACACCTACGGATAATCCAGTTCTGGCATCTCTTAGTGCGTCATCTATTGCGTATCCGACAGCTCTTCCATCAGGAACGAGTTCCGGTGGAACATATCAGAGTTTCTTTAATACGATGTTCGGTACTTCTTGTGGAGCGAATAAGGGGATAGTGAAGTTTGGAAGTGATGGGGCTCCGGTGTGCGCAATTATGCCATTGGATGGAATGTGTGGTTCGTCCAATGGACAAAGTTACTATACAGCACCTACAACTGGACTTTGTATAAAATGAACGCAATCATGAGTATCCGGAAGTTGACCTTGGAGTTGGACATGTAGTGGTATGGATGGCGGTGGAAGCGTGAGTTGTGGAGCAAATAAGAAAGTGGATGGAGGATGGACTGCTTGGTCAGGATTTTCTTCTTGCAGTGCCTCTTGTGGAGGAGGAACTCAGTCAAGTACTCGAAGCTGTACGAATCCGAGTCCAGCGAATGGGGGATCTGACTGTAGTGGTATATCCTCACAGAATCAGAGCTGTAATACTCAGGCGTGTGCTTGCTCCGGAGCAACTCCATGTGGAACTCCTGGTGCTTGTTATGCAACATCATGATGTGACAATACCTGTGGATCAACCAAAGTAAGTGACTGTGCAGGAACGTGTGGAGGAAGTGCCGTGGATTACAATGGAGGAAGTGCGGGGTGTGGAAGTGCACTTCCTAACCAGTATGTAGCAATATACACTTCATACGGTTGACAAGGTGGTGGTGGGGTAAGTAGATCTGGGTATGGTTTTGGAGAGGGAATTAGCACATTTTACTGGATGACCTGGATTCCTTGTAGTAGTTTTACATTACCTCTATCTGAAGCTGAAGCTCAAAAAGTAACCGGGATGTATGGTGTTTCGTATATTCCCTCTCATGTTGGTAGTTTCTGAATGGGTTCGTCTATAGAGTATAAGCAATGTGCCGTGACTCAAGGGATAGACCTGTTGAACTCGGGTGGTAATAATTAAATGAAACAACGTACTGGAGATTAAAGATATCAAAAAGATGGAAACGAATTTCGTTTCCATTTTTTATATAGGAGGGATTCTGTCGTATATTAGAATACCTTCCTTATCTGATTCACTATCTTTTCTTTTTCTTCCCGAGATGATTGTTCTCCTGTATATTCATAATGAGCACAGATTCTGAGTATATTTTTGATATCTTTTCATATATCTATCCGTTCTATTTCTCTCTGAGTTTTCCTGGTTGCGAGAGGCACTCTTCAGGTACGTTCCAGATATGAACGGATCAGGAAACTCAGTTTCTCGAAAAATCGATGATCGTCGCAGGAAAGACTGGAGAGTATTTCTCCTATGGATGATTCAGGTTGGATATCCACCGTATGCGTTTGTTTGTTGTTGTAATATCGTTCAAACAGTATGAGATAGACAATATATATCGTGTATATACCGATCCCGATGAGCAGAAGCGAGAGGGTCCCCTCTTTCATATACAAAATGACGTTAAGAAGGTTCTTGAGCGGATGAATATCAACCATATATTTCTTTCATTAGGTATTATTTATAGTATTCGCCGTAAATACGTTTGAGATTGTTTTTGCAGAGATTTTTATCCTGACAAACAAATATTTTTCCAGGAATACGCATATCGATATAATATATATCTCATGAATTGATGATATCTTTATTGTTCTCATTATAAATCTTGAGAGATGCAATTTGATTATCAACATCATTTGCAACGCGCATGAGGATAATCAGACCGCTTTCCAGGGCTATATGAATCTCTCGTTCTGCCTTAAAATAGGTAAACTTGGAGATATTGACGCTCGGAAATACGGTCTTGAAAAAATCGCGGGACCGAAGGATAAAGGGCATGTACTGACTGGAAACCCCTTCTTTGTAATCGATAAAGCTCATCTCAGAAAAACTGGCATCTACGAGATCGAGCGTGGAGAGATTCGCATCATTTGCTTTTTGAGATATGAGGATACCGTTGCTCGTCAGAACATATGTTTTATCTAGGTACGGAAAACGCACAAAGAACTGTGGTTTATACGATTCGATGATGATTTTGAGTCCGTTCGGAAAGAGTCGGGATATCGTCACGTCTTTTATGTTTTTTTGGAGAGCGATGAGCTTGTCGCGAATAGAATCGGTATCGATGGAAAATATGGAGGAACTGTAGATATCGTCTATGGATCTATACGCGATATTTATATTGCTGATAGAATCGATACGTTCGATGATAACCATCGATGGAGATATGCGGAAATACGGGGAGAATCCCAATACATATATACTCGCAGCGATAAGAAAGGTCCCGATAAAAATAAACGATAATCGAAATCGGTATCTGTTTGCCTCGATGATGTTCGTGAGCGTATTAAAATAATAGAATCGTTTTTTTTCTCGAAAGAGCGTAAAAAGAGAGGGAACCGATTCTGTTTTTTCCTGTGCATCAAAAAGGTAGCGCATTTTCTTTTCCAGCACGACCTTTTTTCGAAATTTTCGATTTTTCCAGTAGCGAACAATTTTCTGGAAACTATACCGCATCTGTCCCATCAAGTCCATATTGTTTGGAGAGTTCATTGATAATATCTTGCACACTGCGAGTGGCGATTTCATTTTTGATTCGCTTAAAACGAATCTGCGGAATCTTGTAGGTCTGTATCTGTCTCCCTATATCGTGACGAAGCCTATCCGCCAAAGGTGCGAGTTTTTTTGGCAACATATCTTCGTGAGATGTGGCAGATACAAAGATATCCGCATACGACCGATCTTTGCTGATGATGACTTTTACAATGCTCACAATTCCGAATTCTTCACCGTGTTCACGAATGTATTCGAGAAGGATAGGGGATGTTATTTCAAGAATATTTTCCGCGAAACGGTCAGTTTTTGTCGACATAGAATAATGATTGAGAAAATAATATTGGAGTATCTTTGGGAGGGCATACCGGGAAGAAAAGATTATATCTTCAAGTATCTCATAAGTCGTTCATTACTTGTGAGCTCTCCTCACTTTTCCGATTCTTGTATGTACTGGAGAAGAAAATTTCTGAGTTCATAACTGTTTATGTCTTGAGTAAGTTCTATATCCACAGTGTTGAGTCATTTTTTCTTGAGTGCAAGACGGAGGAAGATAGGCTTTCTGTTATCGTATACGATGGAAAATTCCGTGACCGAAGGATAATCGTAAAAACTTCCGTTTATATTGATGCCATTTTCATCAACTGCAATCTGCGTCATCTCGGGAGCATTATTCTCCATCATGAGATATACGCCGACAAATATGAACACTACCACGGAAAGAGCATAGAGCTGAACGAAAATACCCCAGATAATGAATGCGAGACAGAAAATCCCAGCAGTCGTATACCAACCTGGACCTTTCGTATTTTGAGTCGGGATATTCCAAGAGAACATAATATTTAGGGGTTAGGGAATAGTGACGAGGGAATAGGAGAAGGGTCATTCCAGCGAAGGCTCCCGAAGGTGTAATCTTGATCGCTGGAATCTATCATTATTATGGCTTTTCTTGAAAATACACCTCTGATAATCATTCCGAATGGATCCCCGCATACGCGAGGATGACGAGATTCTCGCTTTCCCACTCAGTCGAGGGGGATTAAGGGGGAGGTATTTTTTACTTATAAATTACTCATAATCATATTCACGATGAACCACGACGAAACCGCGATCACGAATCCGATGATCCCGTGCGTAATGGTCTCTGCTCCTTTCTTCTTCTCCTGGGACGTGAGCCCGAAGAGCGCCATCTGGAAAGCTCCGTAAATGATCATGATGACCGCGATAGTAGCCGCGAATCCGAGGATAAATTTGGTCGCATAGGTAATCATACGAGGAATATCGTTGAAGTTGATATCCCCATTACGGAGCCTATTAGAATCACCGATTCCTCCAAGGATTCCAGCATTCTTGTCCTCTGCGAAGACATGCTCCGAGAGAAAGGAGGTAATAAGTGCCGTGAATATATAAAAAGCGTGTTTCATGTATAACTCTATGATAATGACTAAAAGTATTTTTTGGTAGTTCTTAATTATTATCCTACAAGATCTGAATCTATCAATCTATCAAGTGCCTTGCAAAAAGCAACATTCAATCCATCTCCTGAGAGATCTTCATCTGGTAAAACATCTCCTCTTATAAAATCTGAAAATGGAGTTTCCATTGCAAGTAACTTATGTGTTCTAAAAAGACTCTGCTCAGCCACCCCTTGCGTTCATTGTTCATTATTTTTAAAAATCCCAGTGAATCCTTGGATTAATTTTTCAGATATATTATTATTTCAGTTATTCATAGTTCATTTTTTAGTAAATTATATTGCTTATTTTATTACCCTCCCGATTGTATCCATTTTTTCTCGGAGTCCAAATTTTTCCATAATAAAATCCCTTACAAATAGGTTTATAAGGGATTTTTGTACTACATATCTTTCTTCTCTCGAGCTGGCCAAGTTTTTCTCTCACCTCCAGCATTGTCTCGATTTCGAGGAGCTTCATAGCTTCTCTTCTCATATCCAGCACGATCCTTTCGTTCTCCATCGAACTTTGGTCGGTCAGACTGTGGACGGTCACTTCCGTAAGAAGGACGATCAGAAGTTCGTGGAGCAGCTCCACCACCGAATACTCCACCGAATGTGTCAGCTCCGCTTCGGAGTCGTTCAGGACGATTCCCCTGATATCCTCCGGAAGATCTTTCTCCTCCTTGGTAACCACCTGATGATCAATCACCACCCTGGTAACCTCCGCTTGATCGTGGTCGGTCAGTTCCGTATGAAGGACGACCTTCGGAACGGTTTCCTTGGTATCCTCCAGAAGATCTTTCTCCTCCCCCGAATCCACCGGTAGAACGATTCCCTTGGTATCCAGAGCTTGATCGTGGACGCTCAGAGGCTCCTTCATCACGGCGAGCATACCCTCCACTGGAAGATCTTTCGCCACCTCCGAATCCTCCAGAAGAGCGATTTCCTTGGTAACCACCGCTGGATCGACCCTGGTATCCTCCACCAGAACGACCACCGAAGCTTCGACGATTTCCACCACTATGATGTCCTCCGTTTCCTCCTCCTCGTCCCGCAAGTCGAACCACTTCATTTCCGTGGATATCAATCTGTTTCAACGTAATCTTGTTTCGTCGCTCGATATTTCCGAGGAGATTTCGTTCTCCGCTTGTTACGAACATGATCGCCTTCCCTTCAGCACCAGCACGACCAGTACGACCGATTCGGTGGATGTACGCCTCTGGATCTTCTGGCACGTTGTAGTTGACTACGAGCATGATATCCTTCATATTGAGCCCACGAGCCGCAACATCGGTCGTGATGAAGACATTACAGAACCCGTCCTGAAATCGCTTGAGGGATCGAGTACGATCTCGCTGCTGCATGTCTCCATGGAGACATCCCGTCGAGAATCCATCTCGTTCGAGCATATCGGCGATATCTTCTGTTTCGTGCTTCATTCGGCAGAATACGACGATTTTCACATCCTTGTGATCCTGAACGTATTTCTTGAGCATATCGTATTTCTCGAAGTGTGGAACCTCGATGAAAGCATGGTCAATCTTGGAAACCATAAGGTTTTCAGTTGCCTTGATAGACTCGTATCCATCTCCAACGTATTTTGCAAGGAGGTTATTTACTTCCTGAGGAATGGTAGCCGAGAATGTCATAGATTGTTTCACATTTCCGAGTCGTGACCAGATCATATCGATATCGTCGATGAATCCCATATCGAGCATTCGATCCACTTCGTCGAGGACGAGGTACTCGACATTGGAAAGATCGATAAATCGTCGTTCGATGAGATCGATGAGACGACCGGTTGTCGCAACCACTACCTGAGGACCACCCTCAAGTGCTTCACGCTGAGCACGGATATTGGATCCTCCGTATACTGCGATAGAACGAAGATTGGTTCCGTATGAGAGTTTGAAGAATTCTTCTCGAATCTGCATAGCGAGCTCACGAGTCGGAGCGAGAACGATAACCTGAGGTTTTCGGATATTGGCATCGAGCTTCTGGAGAAGCGGGATTACGAAAGCGGCAGTCTTACCGGTTCCGGTCTGAGACTGTCCGATAATACTCTTCCCTGCCATAGCAGCCTTGATAACTTCTTCCTGAATCTTCGTGGCTTCAGTATAACCGTTTCGTGTAAGGGCCGCGAGTACTTTTTCGTCGAGACCGAGTTCCTGAAATAACATAGTGTAAAAATAGAATAGAAAAATAAAGAGATTCTAGAATCTCTTTGACGTACGGGATTATCGGAAAATCCAAAATCCAAAGGAACTGCACGAGAGTACAGAACAAAATAGGGACTGAAGGGATCCGAAAAAGGTATTTCAAGAGAATATAGACTCGAATGTGAGAAAGAGGGAAAATCATTTCCTTTCTTAGATTACATCAGTCACGTCTCTATTTCTCAGGAAATAGCCTTTTCCTTGAAAGTTTTTGAAGAAGTATCAAATGAAGATACGTGAATGAGGATGTATGTCATGCAATATGACATATGGAGAAGGTTCTTGGTGCAACTCAAGGGAAGCCTTCTTTTAAAAGAGAAAGGGCGCGAAGCGTCCTCTTATTTCTGTAACGAGTGGGAGAAGTATATAAAGAAAATGTATTTTGCCAAAAGATTTTCGAAAATTGGAGATATATGCTCCTTATATTTGATTTTACAATCGTGTGTTGCTGAATTCGTGTGTTGCACGAATATTTTTTTGCAAATATCCGAAAAATCGTATACTCCTCTTTAGTATTTTCTCATATCTTCTCGTACTATGTTTATCAATTTCAGTCGTATCATCGCTTGGATGTTCAAATCGTTCGATATCGCCTGAGATACGAAACTTCTTGAAAAATTGGAAAAAGACGGAACTCGGTTCGTCATGATTATCAAAAAACATTGGATATATTCCATACTCATTTCTTGGCGTATCCTTTTTGTCATTGTTATAGCGTGTGCGAATGTATGGCTCCTCATATTCTCGCAAACCAATCCCGATACCATCACGATTTCGGTTGCAATACTCCTCAGTATCAATGTCCTCTGGTGGTTGGTTGTTGTAGTGATCTATATACGACGTTTCCGTCATATTCAGGGAAATAAACCCTATGTTGAAGATATCTATTTTGCAATAGCAAAGAGCAAATTGTCAGATAGCGCGTTTGTAAACTTCTTTAACCAGACTGTGTTGCTCCTGATTATCTTGTTTTCGCTGACTATTTTTACCGTCTTCACAAGCATATCGAGTCTTTTATTCTCTGGAGATTCCCATTTTTCTTTCGGTTTTATCAATGCAGTTCTTCTTATCATCCAGCTTGGACTGTTCTATGGATATCTGGGGTCTATGATCAATCAGGAAATGGACTTCAAAGTAGTGATCCCGGGTCAGATTCTCTTTTACAATCAACTTGGAGTTTTTGGAGACTCTCAATCCATGAATTCTGAGAAAATTAAGACGATCAATTCCAAACATGCCGGTCTGTTCGGAGCATTTATCAACTACGGGAACATCGTCGTTCTCACCGAAGGTGATCAGGCGAGCAATGGACAAATGACTATGGATTATGTCGGGGATCCGCTCAATACCGTAAAAGAGATTCAACGGGTACTGGAAAGAGATTTCGAGAGTATGGAGAAAAAGGTCAATCTCCTCCTCCAGAAGTTCCGTACACAAATAGGCATCGAGAATATCGATACGCCCGAGAACAAGGAGCGTCTTCGGGAGTTCGTAAAAAATAATGACGTCATGCTCCAGAACATCTTCAAAACGGGAGATGCGGAGACGAAACAAGAAGTGCGAGAATTGTATATTTTGTTGCAGTAAGAAGAAAGATTCCTGCCTTCGCAGGAATGACAAATTTAATATCATAAATAATAACTGCTCAAAAAATATGTGAAACCTTTCCTTCCTCCTCATCTACCTCCTCCTCTCGTTTCTCCTCACTTTCCTCCTCATCCCTCCGTACATCCGATTCCTTCATACGTACCGCCTCGGGAAACAAATCCGCGAGGAAGCACTCATGGGAAAAGCGACCGAGTTTGCCAAACTCCATAAGAACAAGACCGGAACTCCTTCCATGGGAGCCGGAATTATCCTCGTTTCTATCTTTTCACTCGTGGCACTCTCGGTGGTGGTTCACTACTTTGCAGTAGACATACAGAATCTATTCGATATAAAGATAAAATACAGTCTCTGGAATCGAAACGAAACCTATCTCGCCCTCTTCACGCTCGCGACCGTTGGGATCATCGGACTCGTGGATGATTATCTGAATGTGCGGGGAATCGGTCGAACCAAAGGGCTCTCCGCCCGGGTCAAGATGGTACTTCTCATGATTTTCGCCGGACTCGGAGCTTATTGGTTCTATGTCAAGCTCGGACACACCGGGCTCCACTTCCCTTTCTTTGGTGAAGTAAGTCTCGGGGTGCTCTATATCCCCCTCTTCATCTTCATCATCATCGCCATGGCAAATGCGGTGAACATCACGGATGGTCTCGATGGACTCGCCTGAGGACTTCTACTCTTCAATTATGTGGTGTATGCCTTCATCACGTATACACATGGACTCTTCATCCTCTCCGCGGTTTGCATGCTCATCGTCGGAGCACTCATAGCATTTCTCTGGTTCAACATAAAACCCGCCCAGTTCTACATGGGCGATGTCGGTTCGCTCGCCCTCGGAGCCAATCTCGGAATCATGGCGATGATGACCGATACTCTCGCGGTCCTCATCATCATATCAGGAATCTATATCCTAGAAATCTGTTCGGTCATCATCCAGCTCACATCCAAGAAGCTCAGAAACGGGAAGAAGGTCTTCCGTATCGCTCCGTTCCACCACCACCTCGAAGCGATTGGATGGTCCGAAGAGACCGTCGTTATGCGATTCTGGCTCATCGGGATGATCCTCTCCAGTATCGGACTCATCGTGAGTTCTGTGGTTAAGTAACACTCTTTTTTTATTCTCTATTTTTCATAAAACAACATGAAAAGCAAAAATATTCCAAACCCGCCCACTCTCAAAGTTGTGCCATCATATGTTTCGGAGAAAACGAAAGATTTTGTTCGAGAAATACAACTGCTTCTCGAGTTCATCTTATGAGTACGTGCAGAATTTTGAAAACATCCTGACGGAGAACTGATAACGACAGATTCTGTTGGAAACCTTATAGAAGCCATACAACAACTGACAGACAAACTATTGCGATATGAACATCATATTGTAGAAATGTACCGTAATGCATATGCAAATCAGGGTATCGAAGCTAAACTCGATGATATCAATCATGGACTTCTAGAGAAAAATACCATCTTCGATGCAGTACTCTATATAGAGGAGGAGATACAAAAATCATTCCCTGGACTTTCTGTTCGAATCATACTCGATCCCATCACCGACAAGCGAGGAAAGATAAAAGAAAACCCTATGGCTCAAATGCTTGCCGATGCCCTTGAGATGATAAGATCTCGATCTTTGGATAAAAAAGATACAATAACGCAAGAAGAACAAAATCAAAACGATAGATTACAACATCTTGCATGATTACTCCCCCTAACGGAATGAGCCCTTAGATGAGATAAAAATATACCACCTGAATTAAAAATACTTCCAATTGGATTAAATATACCTCAAAAAGGTGCTCATATATTATCGCCAGAGGAAATAACAAGCCTAGATACTGACGTCTTTGATTGTCCTAAGTCTATGCTTGCTCAGCGAATCCCCGGCGTATGAATCATTGTGTTTGTCTCCAAAAATCCAACACGATTTACTCAGGATCAGGATACTACTATTGTTCGTAAGGCAGTCGACACAATGGGATGATACCTCCAACTCATTAGAAAGAATGAAAAGAATGAAAATGACCCATTAACAGGACTCTCTTTGCGAAGAAAATTTTCCGAAGAAGCACATGATGCATTGGAACAGGCGACGGCACAATGAATGCAAATGTCTTTTGTCATAATTGATGTGGATTACTTCAAAAAAGTAAACGATAAGTATGGGCATCCGATGTGAGATTTTGTACTCACAACTCTTGCAGATTTTATTAAACGCAACAACAGGATGGCAGTGCGTTGGTGAGGAGAGGAATTTTGACTACTCATGCAAGCAAGTCCTCATGAAGCAGCCTCAGCTCTTCAGTGAGTATTTGAGGCCATAAAAAAAATATATTTTTGCACTGATGAAAATGGCAAATATTCCATCTCTCGTGATCCTCTAAATGTATGAAAGAAGGATGCCTTTCGCATAACCCTCAGTGCTGGAATTGCTGGAACTTATGAAATCCAACAGACATCAACAAACATAGTGCCACTCATACCACCATGAGTAGAGGAGTTGCTAGAATCTCTCATAAAAAAAGCAGACCTCCGACTTTATGAAGCAAAGATACCGCGTGACTGTATTGTTTTTCAATCAGAACTGCAAAATCAAAAGACATTTTGATTTTCACAAATCCTTCATATACTACGAATCTCTACAATTAAAGCATCTCTTATCTCATGGTACAAGAACTTGACATCTCGCAATTTATCAAACCGACCATAGAAAAAAAAGTCGGATACGTGGCACTTATCGGGCGACCAAACTCCGGAAAATCCACCTTCATCAACGCGCTCATTGACGAAAAAGTCAGTGCCGTTTCATCGAAACCACAGACGACCCAGAAAACCATCCGAGGAATCTACAACGATGCAGAATCCCAGATCATATTCTTCGACACTCCGGGGGTTCATGAGTCCAAGGAAGACCTCAATATCATCATCAATGCACAGGCGGCGACCGCCCTTGAGGATGCGGATGTGATTCTCCGATTCATCGATATTTCGAGACAACGTGGTCAGGAAGAAGAGAAGATTAGCGAGCTCCTGAAGGGGATCAAGAAACCAGTCATCCTCGTGTACTCCAAGTCCGATCTCAAGCACGCGACCGAAGCCAGGAAGGATGCCATCAGCATCTCGTCCCGAAGCAAAAAGGGTTTTCAGGAACTCCTCGCAACCATCAAGAAATCGCTCCCAACTGGACCGCTTTTCTACGACGAGGATTACTATACCGATCAGGACATGGAAACCCGTATCCGCGAGATTATCCGCGAAAAGATATTCCAGAATCTCGGAGAAGAGCTTCCGTACGATATCCTCGTGGATATCGATGACCTGACCGAAGAAAACGGCATGATAAAGGCACTCGTCATGCTCTATGTCGCAAAAGATTCCCAGAAGAATATCCTCATCGGGAAAGATGGTGCCGTGCTCCAAAATATCGGGAAACTCGCACGACTGGAGCTCGAAAAGATCCTCGAAAAGAAGGTATTTCTCCTCCTCCGAGTCAAAACCATGTCCAAGTGGAACAAGAATCCAAATGTGTTGAAAAAGTATTTTGGATAGAAATCTTGCATAAGATGAAATAAATGTTAATGTTAAAAATAAAATTATCACGAAAAAAATATTTATTAATATTTTTATTATGAATAAGACTGCCACGACTCACTGAATAATCCTATCTCTCTTAATAACTATTTTCTCTCTGAGTTCATGTGGTGTATATAAAGATATTCAAAGAGAAGTTCAAAAGGAAAAATTAGAAAAAAGACCAATAGATTATTCTCTACTTCGAGATAAGCATGATGTTCTATTTGATTTTAGTGGGTGAGTAGCAAAGGTACTCGATAATCAGAAATATTGACTTATAAACAATCAAGGAGAAACTATTGTTCCTTTGGAGTATAATTATATAGGAGATTTTCAAGACGGATTGGCAACGGTAGAGAAAAATAATCAATACGGAGTTATAAGCATAAGCGGATCAATAGTCGTCCCCTTGCAATATACGTTCATATCTGAATATCATGATGGATTTGCTTTAGTTGACGGGGGTAACAAAAGAGGAATTATAGACAGGGAGGGTAGGACTGTATTGCCATTTGAGTACGACGAATATTCAGGTGATTTCTTCTGAAGTGGTCTTGTCATAATTAGTAAAAATGGTAATAAAGGTATTATTGATCTCACAGGAAAAGAAATTATTCCTTTTTGAAAGTACGATCGGCTATTTTCATTCATACTTAATAACAAATATATATACGCCATAAAGGATGACAAAAGTGGTGTTCTTGACTCATCTGGAAATACAATCATCCCGTTAGTCTGGGATGATATAGATATTATTATATCAGAGTGATCTATTGTCGTCAAAAAAGATGAGAAATGGTGAGTTATTGATTGAGTAAGTAAGGTGGTAATACCTGTAGTATTTGAAGGGATCAGAGATCTTACGAATTGATTTTTTGCTGCGAAAAAAGATGGAAAATGGTGAGTTATTAATGGATTTTGAAAAACAGTTATCCCTTTTGAGTCAAATAATGTGCCGTCATATTCACCTTCTGAGTGATTATTTATGGTAGAAAAGGATTCAAAAATTGGATTTACGAATACTACGTGAAAGCTTATTATTCCCTATACTTATGATAGTGCACTTGGTTTTAGTAAGTGACTCTGTTGGGTGGAGACGAATGGAAAAGGCGGTTTTATAGATAGCTCCGGAGATATTGTTATTCCTATGGAATATGATAGTTTTGATGCGTTTGATGAAATTCAAACTATAGGAATGTCCGATCTCAGTGAAGGGTTCGTAATTCGTAAAAAAAATGGAATATACTACACCATTTATCAAGATAAAGACTTTAGGGTGTTTCATGGGGTTTCAAAATAATTTTACGTGCAAATTCTACACGAACAAGTACTCCAATTATCCCTACCCAAAAGGATACCTCGACTGCATAATACTTCGCTCGGTATGACAAATCATTGAATCTCCCTATAAACTAAGTCACTATTATGCTCAAAATCTCTTCTTCCTGAGAATATGCTCTCCTCCTCATAAAATATCTGAGTCAGAACCCAGGCACCCACACGATAGCATCCGTGAGCGAAAAACTCTCAATCAAAGAACCATTTCTCCGAAAAATTACGAACAAACTAGAAAATACCGGGATTATCACATCCCACAAAGGTCGCTATGGAGGAATAGAGCTCTTGAAAAGAGAAGTGTCTGTCTATGATATACTCCTCGCAGTTTGAGAAGATCTCAATATCACTGTTTGTTCTGGTGGAAAATGCACCTCCTCCGAGACCTGTGGTATTTCCCCAACTATTGCCAACATTCAGCGTGGATTCGACACTATTCTGAAGATCACGAGATTGTAATCCATATTCTTTGGACTTTATAGACTTTATAGACTTTTGACTTCTATGTCCTACGACGCTTTCGCTTCCACATTCTCACACTCTCGAAAGAATCTCCGATGGGGTGAGATTGAATATTTCGTGGAATACATAAAAAAACATTCTACTGGGAATGTGTCTATTTTGGATGTCGGATGCGGAAATGGGAGG
>JAQTWO010000067.1 GCA_028689245.1 Candidatus Altimarinota bacterium
CCCCTCCTCTATCGTCATCAAAAATATCCCACTCGCGGAATATCCCAATATCGATGCAGTAGTCAAGCGTTACACGGGGATCGTCCAGTATGACGAAGAACGCTCCAAGAAATCTCTCACCGATTACCGTGCTCAGTACGAGCGTATCCAAGGACTCATCAATATCCTCTTGTCCGTTCGGTACGGGATCTATGGCATCATAGGATTCTTTATATTTGCCGTATTCATCATCATCTACAATAGTATCGGAAATTTTGTATTCTCCTACCGAGACGAGATCAAGATTATCCGTCTGGTCGGAGGGGAAAATATCTTCATATACGGACCGTTTGCTATTCAGGGTGTCATCTATACGGGACTTGCATATGCGATCGGAACATCCTTGTTCTCGCTTCTGGTCAAAAGCATCAATTTCTCACTTGTTACGAATTTCCCACACCTCATAGATACATTCTTTGTATTCTACGGCCCCATACTCATGGCGGAATTGGGAGTTGTCGTCTTTGTCGGATTCCTCTCGGGATTCCTCTCATCGTACCGATTTATCGGGAAAGAGAATTTTTCGTAATCACTTTCTTATCTTCTCGTATGTTTGATCTTCAGAAAATATATACCTACCTTCATTTTCTCGATGAGTTCCGAAAAATAAAACGTGTCATGTATGCCACATGAGAAGACAGGATGGAAAATGACATGGAACACAGTTACCAGTTGGTTATGCTTGCTTGGTACCTGATTGATTCGTATCACCTTTCATTCGATATGAATCGAATCATGAGATATTGCCTCGTACATGATCTCGTCGAGGTATATGCGGGCGATACCTACATATACAGTCAGGATATGGAGCATCTGAGCTCCAAGGTACACAGAGAAGAACAGGCAATGAAGCAGATAAAAGAGCGATTTCATGAGTTCCCCGAGATGCTGTCATATATAGAACAGTACGAACAGAAAAACGATCCGGAAGCTTTGTTCGTCTACTCACTCGATAAAATCATACCCGTACTCAATTGTTATATGGATGATGGAAGAATCTGGAAAGATGTGAGTCTCACGCATATCGCCGTGACACTGGATAAGATTCGCGAAAATAAAGACGAAAAAATCAGAAAATCACCAGAACTCTATGAATTCTGGCTGCAATTCGTCGAAGTACTCAAAGCAAATCAGAAGGATTTGTTTCTCTCAAAATAATAATATTTCTATCTCTTTAATTTATTGTTCTTATGCTCCAACTTTCTCGTTACCCATTTCATACTCTCAAAACCGTTCCGAACGGTTCGGACAATCGCTCTACCGGACTTCTTCTTCAGGCAGGATTCATACGCCAAGAAATGGCGGGTGCGTACGTATTTACTCATCTCGGACTCCGAGTTCTCAAGCACATCGAGCAGATTATCCGAGAAGAACTTGATGCTATCGGAAGTTCCGAGATTCTCATGCCATCCCTTGGTAAAAAAGAAAGCTGGCTCAAAACCGGTCGTTGGGATGAAGTGGATGTGCTTTTTAAGCTTCCTGCTTCCGAAGGGAAGGAATATGCCCTCAATCCAACGCATGAAGAAATCGTGACACCGCTCATGAAAGAATTCATCCAATCCTACAAAGATTTGCGAAATTGTTCCGTATATCAATTCCAGACCAAGTTCCGAAACGAGGCCCGTGCCAAATCCGGGATTCTTCGGGGTCGAGAATTTATCATGAAAGACTTGTATTCTTTTCATGCAAATACCGAAGAGCTCGATACATATTTTGAGGTCGTGCATGGTGCTTACGACCGTATTTTTGAACGACTTGGTCTCTCGGGATCAACATTTTATACATTCGCTTCGGGTGGAGCATTTTCCAAATATAGTTATGAATTCCAAACCGAACTCTCAATCGGAGAAGACAATGTATATATCTGTAGCAAATGTGGACAGGCTCACAACGAGGAGATTATCGATCCTGCGCACTTCGTATGTGTCGAGTGCGGATCAACAGAACATCGACTAACCAAGACGAGTGAAGTAGGGAATATCTTTAAACTCGGAACGAGGTTTTCCGATGCTTTTGAGCTCAGATACCAGGATGAAACAGGTGCGATGAAACCTGTAACTATGGGGTGTTATGGAATCGGAGTGAGTCGAGTCATGGGGGTTATTGCCGAGAAATTCATGGATGAAAAAGGGCTTGTGTGGCCAGAGAATATCGCTCCGTACAGTCATTATCTTATCGTAATCGGAGAACATCTTGATGAAGCACTTTCACTTGTGAGAAAACTCGAAGCAGAAGGAAAGAGTGTGCTTGTAGATGATAGAACTGTAGGATTCGGCTCCAAGGCAGGAGATGCCGACCTCATGGGTATCCCGTACCGAATCGTGCTCTCCGATAAAACACTTGCACAATGAGGATATGAGCTCAAAGAACGTACAGAGGATGAAAGTCAGATAATCTCATTGTAGGAAGTTTCTAAAAACTAAAACTCTGGGTTTTCTTGCAACAATCGCGACCACGTCTATCTATTTTTCTAAAAAATCCGCCTCTTTAATCTATTGCTCCTATGCCAAATATCACTTCTCAAAACACTGACTATAATCAATGGTATCTCGATGTTGCAAAAGCTGCGGACCTTTTTGAATACTCTCCTACTCCAGGATGTATCACGTTTCTCCCGAAGGCAGTGACCATGTGGGATCGGATACGCTCGACTATGCAAAAGAAACTCGATATGCTCGGGGTTCAGAACCTCCTCTTGCCCATGCTCATCCCCATGAGTTTCTTTGAACGGGAAAAGGATCATGTGGAGGGGTTTTCTCCAGAACTTGCGGTCGTGACGATCGGGGGCGGGAAAGAGCTGGAAGATCCGCTTGCTATCCGTCCTACCTCAGAACTTATGTTCTGTGATTTCTTCAAAAACAGACTTCAATCCTATCGCGACCTTCCGCTTCTCTATAACCAATGGGTAAATGTCCTTCGTTGGGAAAAACGAACACGTCCTTTTCTCCGTACCGCGGAATTTCACTGGCAAGAAGGACATACGCTCCACGAGACACGAGATGAGGCAAATGATTTTTCCCTTGCCATCCTTCACGATGTCTACATCGAGACTATCAATGAACTTATGGCAATCGAAGGAATTGCGGGAGTCAAGAGTCAGAGTGAAAAGTTCGCTGGTGCGGATACCACGTATACATACGAACCCATGATGAGCAATGGATGGGCGCTTCAGATATGTACTTCCCATCTGCTCGGACAGGGATTCATGAAAGGATTCGATGTAAACTTCCAGAATCGAGAGGGGCTCATAGATAATCCTTGGTACACTTCTTGGGGACTCTCCACGAGATCGATTGGTGGTATTATTTCCAGTCATTCTGATGATAAAGGTTTGGTGATTCCTCCTCGAATGAGCGAATATCTTGTCACTATCCTTCCTATTTACGGAAAATGAAATGAAGAAACGGTCAATGGATATGTACGGGAGATTGCAAAATGCATCGTGAACGATTCCCATGAAGTTCCCGTTCAATGAGAGTATTTTCGAGCAATTGTCGGAGATGGTGAAAAAGTCCTCATAGATCAGAGAAATGTTCGACTCGGAGAGAAGATTACCGACTGGGAGCAGTCGGGGTATCCTGTTCGTATCGAGTGCTGAGAGCGTGATATGGAAGCACAAAAGTGTGTTGTGGTGTCGCGAATTACCGGGGAGAAAATAGTTGCCGAAATTGCTGAAGTAAGAAGTGTTGTAATCCGTATGCATCAAGAATGACAGGAGGCACTTCGAGCAAAAAGCAGACAACGTCTCATGGAAAATACCGTCCCATGCCAAACCCTGGAGGATGTCGGCATGGCTCTCGAGTCTGGGAAATTTGCCCTCTATGCCTGGGATCGGAATCCGGAACTGGAAACTATCATAAAAGATCGTTGGAAGGGAACCACTCGTTGTCTCCCATTCGATGGACAATTTACCGATGCACTCTTGCCGAATATGGATGATGGACTTGTTCGTGTTGTTATTGCGAGAAGTTTCTAAAAAGCTAGCTTCTGTACAAGAAGAGCAACTTTCTCAGAAAAACCCCTTACAAAAGAAGTTTTGTAAGGGGTTTTTAATCGTGATTTGATTTTAAAAAGTTTTATACTGTCACCGACGATACTGTTTTTACCGCTCCATCAGGCATCTTGCTTCCCATGAGTGGATACATGATATAAGGAAAAAGCAGAGTTAATATAGTCGTTCCAATACCATTTCCTGTTCTTTTTGAAGTTCCATGAATGACCATAATACTCAGGATAAGTCCAGGAATTATAAAGGCTATACATCCAAGGATAATCCAAAGAATCCACCATCCTGATTTTCCACCCGCTTTCACGAAAGCATACATTTGTACAACTGGGATAAAAGCAAGCCAAGGATACGGTTCTCCGGATTTTTTATTGATAAGATAGAGTCCCCAAGCTGTCGCAAGAAAGATGGCAAGTTGCAATACTGTTCCAATTATTCCCATGAAAGCAAGAATTCCTCATAATCACAAACCTTTAGCCATATCCGATCAGGACAACGTAATTGAAGATGTACTAGATGTGGTATTATTTTTATACTCACAATAAGTTGATCCTTGTGAGTTATAATCACATATTTTATCAAGTTCTTTTCAATTGCTCCACTCAAAGGCTTCTTTTCATTCTCAATGCATACCACCTGATTCATTCATAACAACTGAAAATTTTTGACTATTAGGAACTCAATTTGCATCCAATGTCACTTTGAGTGCAGTTAAATCCGTACATTTAACGAATTTTGTTCATACAAAGCACCACTGTTCATTATTTAAGCGAGTAATATATGTAATTTTACAGGAATTTGATTGTCTTCATTTATTAATACAGATATCTGCTCCATTTACATCATACCAATCTGATGACATGCCACCGTTCGCTAATATCATTTTCCCATCAGGATGGTGAAGGCGACCATCTTCTCAGAGAGTAACTGCAATATCCACACAAGGCTTGTATGTCTGTTCCGATTCAATTTTACAAAAGTATTTTCAAAAAGTATTTTGATAATACCAGATAGTATCTGGTGCCGCAAAAACACTTCAAGAGAATCCTGATAGCATTAAAATCAATACAAAATAAGGTTTGAAATTCATATTCATGAAATAAAAAAATAAACTTGTGTTTTAGTACACGATTCGTAGTATACATCTATATTTTATAATGCAAATATTTATGAATCCGAAAGAAAAGTTCCTCGATCGAGTTGAACAGACGTTTACGATACTAATGCATCGGAAGGACCTACTCATATGAGCTACTCTCATATATGGAGGTATGACAATCATTACAGCGATAGTCTGGAAAATTTTTGCCAATATCATGAATTTTGATTCTTTTTTTAGTCATTCAGATAATTATATCTCGCTCATCATAGGATTTTTCGTATGGATTCTGTTCATGCTGATCCAGCTTGGAATCCTCCTGGGATTCATTAAATATTTGAGCACTCTCTATAAATGACTTCCTGCTGATCTCAAAGACTCTATGATACAGGGGATGCAAAAAATATGAAAATCGTGTTATACGTATTATTATATATTTCTTTATACGCTTCTCATTCCCGTACTTTTCTTGATCGGAGGACTTATTCTCATCCTTTTGGATCTCACACATGGAAAAATAGGATGGACAGAGTGACTCCATGATGCACAGTATGCAAATATCGGGTTTGTCTCAATCGGCATATCCATTTTGTTGACTATTTATTTCGCTCTTTACCGATGAATACGAGCTTCTTTTGCTATTTACCGAGCGATTGATGCCGATGATTTTTCCAGGATATCATTTGAAAAATCACTTCGTCTCACAGAAAACCAATGGGTGAGAATATTCGGAAATCTTGTTTGAGTAGGGCTTTTCATCAGTCTTGTTATGTCTATTTTTAATGGAATTTTCTCTATTTGAGAATCTTCTATGAGCATACAAAATCTATTGTCAGTGAAAAGTGGTGATGTTACCAGCATACAACACGTACTTCAGGGAATCTCGTCCGTGGGAATTTGAAATATACTTTCGAGCATACTTGGCGGTATCGGTTGAGTATTTTCCACCACTTTTACATATCTGTTTTTCAAGAGATTAGAAATAGAATCACAAACGAGTACTGTATCTCAGGTACTGGCACATGAACAATAGTCTATCAACAAATACTCATCACTATCTCGTTTCCTGCTTCCGAATAGACCGCTTCCCTACTTCCCCCATCTGTAAAAAACAACCTTTTCATCCCTTCCGATATTCATTCTACCTTCACAAGTTGCCAATTCACTACATCATCCACTCATCCCAAGTGTCTCTTCACGAGCGCTTCTTTTGCAGACCAGAGAATATAAAACGATTCCCAATTTTTCTCTCCGAGGATATTCCATTCCTGTTCGCTAAAAGTCCCAAAAAGAGATTCATCTCGAGTACGAATCACTTCGATATCGACTCAAATCGGATTTCCAGACACTCCGACATAAACATGATCCTGGGAATGCGAGATGCTCCAGAAAAAACCTCATTCTGAAACTGGTTTTCCCCCTTCATCCACTCGTGGAAGAAATCCTAAAACACCCCAGTTCTCCTCCACTATTTTACTCACTAAATACCGTCCCCCAAGACTCTGTTCGTAGGTGTGTTTTTTTTGAATCTGGGAAGTATAATCAGTGGGGAAATATATTTCTGCCAATTCGATAATCTCAGTAGAAATATTATAAGAAAAGTATTGCATGATCTATTTATTTAACCAGTTCTTTTTTACATCATGCATCATGGCAATCCCGGAAATACCGAGAACCACGGAAAGAAATACGAATACAGAAACAAATCCAATCTCTTTATGGAGCGTATCCGCGATGAACATCATCGCAACGATAATCACACTGAGAATGATCCCATACACGGCGGAACCGTATTCCTTATGGCTGTCTTTGGCAAACCGATAGAAGAGATACCCTTCCGTCAGATTGATGGTCACACCGAAAAGCATTCCGGCGATAAAAGTGATGGCAATGATAATAGTATACGAACCAAGGAGAAATGGATACGCAAGCGCGAGAAGCGTATATGCGCCGATTCCAATAGCAAAATATGTCCAACGATGTACGGTTGCCTTGAGAGTCAGAATATTTCCGAGAATAGCCCCGACTGCAGCATAGAGAAGCATCATCGATCCTTCGGAGGGAGCTTTATGGAAATGTTCGACAGCAACAGCAACAGACTTCTGCGAGAGAATGGTAGAAATAGTAAGGATAATTGCTGGAACTATCATAAGAATGAGATATTTACTCATGAGAATACGAATCTGCGGAAGGAATTCACGAAACGAACGCACCAGTACGATTTTTTTTTCGTGGACCATAGCACACATTCCTTTGGCAAAAAACTTCTTCCAGTCATAGCTCTCATAGGCGAGAAAAATGGAGAGAAATCCTGCAATAGCAAGAATACCCATGAGAAGATAGATTCCGTGGATTCCGAATATCTCAAATACTTTTCCACCTCCGATGGAACCTCCGATAATCGCGACCGTAAAAGCGATA
>JAQTWO010000068.1 GCA_028689245.1 Candidatus Altimarinota bacterium
CTCTGAGAGAGTTTCAGCATGCAAGAACTGGAGAAATTCAAGGATATCGCAAAGAATCATATCGAGAAATGCGAAATACGAATATAGAAGAAAAAAGTGACAGAATGAAACTTTTGTCTATACTCCCCCTAGTATAAAAATAATTTCATGAATCATGAACTTCGCTTCTCTTTCCCTCTTTACGCAATTTAGTCTCTTTTTCATCAGTTCGCTCATTTCTTCGCTTGGCATTTTTCATATAGGGAAATATCTTTTCGAGAGATTCGGACTTCTGGACAATCCCGCACCGTATGGGCACAAGAGAAAACCGGTTCCACTTGGCATCGGGAGTATTTTCTATGTTAATTTTCTCGTTCTCTCGCTCTTTCTTTATCCACTTCTGAGTGAGTTGAATCAACATCGGCTATTCATCGTCCTCGTGCTGGGTGCTGTAGTGACCTGTATCAGTTTCATAGACGATCTCGATACGATCCATAAATTTGATCGCGAAAATAAAGGCAATATCAAGAAGACGGCTGAGGAACTCGGAAATATGCGTCGAAACACCCCATTTTTCGTTCCTGCAAAAGTACGGCTCATGATGCAGATCGGAGTCGGAGCGATCATAGGTATCACGAGTATCAAAATCGGATACATATCCAATATATTCGGGTGAGTTCTCTATCTCGATCAGTACTATATCGTGCTCGGGGATCTTCAGATCTATCTGATACCGCTTATATTCACGATCGTGTGGTATGTGGTGGTCTTCAATTCCGTCAATTGGTCGGACGGGGTTCCGGGTCTTACATCGGGACTCTCGTTCGTGACGCTTCTCGTCATGGCAGTCTTGACGCTCAAGCTGTATCTCGTAGATCCGACTTCGCCTTCCCAGGTCAATTCCACTTTTGTGCTCCTCTGTCTCGCCATATTCATCCCTTCCGTTTTCATCGGATGGCTGTATAGCATGAAACCCCTCGTATTGCTCGGAGAATCGGGAACCATGTTCATCGCTTTTATGATAGCGACACTCGCTATCATAGCCGGAGGGAAAATAGCTACTGTGGCGACGGTTCTCGGAGTCTATCTGATCGATGCGTTCTATGTCATACTCATGCGACTCTACAACAAGAAAAATCCACTCGCAGGCGATCGAATTCATCATCTCCATTATCGCCTCCTGAACATGGGAATGAGCGAGAATTTCGTCCGCTATTTCGTCTATTCTCTGGCGTTTCTCTTCGGTATGGCGGCAATCTTCCTCGACAAAGTCGGGAAAGCCATACTTTTCTTCGTTCTCATCATCATAGTCGTCTTTATAACTAAGATATTGTCACTGAAAAAATAATATTTCGCCATAAAAAATGAAAAAGTCCCGTTTTTTTATTTACATTTTGAAAAACATTGTATATAATGCTCCACGTTACTTTTATTAACTTTCTTTTTTTATTATGTCTACAGTAAAAAATAGTACACGTGGGTTCACGCTCATAGAACTTTTGGTAGTTATAACTATCATCGGTATCCTTGCAACAGGAGGAGTTGTTGGTTTTACTTCTCAACTCCAAAAAGCTCGCGATACAGATCGTATCTCTGGTCTTAAGACACTCCAATGAGCCATTGAATCATATGGTTTAGATAATACGGCTTTTCCTAATTCTACACTTCCTGCTTCTACAGGTCCAATAACACCCACAGTCAGTGCATTTACAGGAATGTTAGCATCATATGTGACAGTTATGCCGAAAGATAAAAAAAGTAGTAGTTTTTGTGCAAATGGAGCTGGTTGAACAACGGAAATATGTGATTATGCATATGCTGTTTGAGTAGATAAAAATTCAGTGAAGAATGCAGGATATGTTCTCTCAACTGCGTTTGAAAACGATGGAAACGCAAAAGCAAAATGAAACAACACAGATGATAAATGAGCCTGTGCCTCTCGTCTAGAGGTGGGAGTGGCATATAGTGTTGCAGTAGGTGGTATAGCTGCAGGTATCAGAGCTAACTGTCTTAATGCAGCACCTGCTCCAGCTGCTTTGCCAGCCAATCAGGGGCTAAGTCTCTATATTAGATAAAATTCTCTTGTTACCTTTTTTCTCTGAAAAAAGAGGAAGTTAAATCTGTTCTAAACAGTATTAAAAACACATCACTTTCAAAAGTGATGTGTTTTTTAATGAGATTATATTGCCCACTCCTCTCCTTTGGAGAGAGTGGATCTCAGGCAATTTCCTTTTTGTTTCTGTGGTCTGGGATATTTATACTTGCATGACACGAGAAAAAATGTATACTGCATAGAGTATATCGCAAGATTCCTCCTTATGACCCAATCACAACTCATGGAACAAAAACTCGCTTCCAATATCATGAAAAACAGATTTTTGACAGCAGGGATTCGTCATCTGTCATTGTTTTGATCGTATGCCAGAAATGAGGCAACAAGTAATAGCGATTTAGATTTACTTATCGAGTTATCAGAAAATAATAAAGTGACGATCGGAACGCTAGAGAATCTTCAAGAAATGCTGAAAAAAGAACTCAGCGTACAAAAGGTAGATTTTGTGACGAAAAGAAAGATTAGCCCCTACCTCAGACAGTCCATAGAGAAAGATCTCATAACTATTTTTTAGCATGATGAAAGATGTAAGATATTATGAGTATGAGATGTTACATGCCATAGACAAAATAGAGAGATATACCAAAGATATGGATCTAGGAGCTTTTTACGATGATGAAAAAACCTTCGACGCCTGTTGTATGCAATTGCAACATATTGGAGAATGTGGCATTAAGCTTCTCTCGCTTACTTCAAATGATTATAAAAATATACCATTTTCTGAAATGTCAGGATTCCGGAATAGGATTTCTCATGATTACGCCTGAATAGATGAAGAAATTGTATGGGGTAGTATACTATACTCTTTGCCGGAATTAAAGAAATTGCTAAAGGGTTAAAAACTCAAATACCAAACTTCTTCCCGAATCGATCTCGTAACTTTTGGATACTCACCTTTCAATGTGTTCGAAAATCATGTCGAAGATGGGGAAGCAGAGCACTAATATTGTTCAAAGAATATCTGTTCCTTGTCGATCCCGCATTCTTCGAGTCTCATCCTCGCATCCTTGACCATCGCAGGACTTCCGCAGAGATAAAATTCCCCGTATGGTGCAATATTTTCTTTCGTGAGAAAATCGGTTACTCGTCCGCGAAGAGTGTTTTCTGAGTCTTCCTGACTCAGGTATATCTGGTAATCGAAGCTCGGATATGCTTGTTTCATGCGATTGAGCTCATCGACATAGAAGATATCGGAGGCGGTGCGAATCCCGAAGATATATCTGAGAGGAGTCTGGATTCCCGAATCCATCATCGCTCGAATCTGGAAGTAGAGCGGTGCGAATCCGGTTCCGGTTCCGATGAAGAGCTTCGGCGTCGCGGTATGTTTGAGAGTGAAATGCCCAAGCGGTACCATACCCATGAGTTCCTCCCCGATTCCTGTAGAACAAATTTCGGTACTCCCAACCCCGCCATCGAGTTGTTTGATGATGAAAGTGAACGTTTGACCGTCAGTGTAGCCTATGGAATAAGCACGTCGAAGCTTTGATTTCGGGAGTACGAAGAGAGTGTATTGTCCCGGTTCTACTTCTATCTTTTCTGGAGTTGTAAAAGTCAGTTCATAAACATCATGAGTAAGATTCTTTTTGTGAATGAGCTTAAAAGGAAGTTGTTGCATGGATTCAAAGAGTACGAAATAAAAATACCCGCCCATTATTACCAATTTCCTCCACTTTGCAAAGGAAAATATAAAAATAGGGGGGTATTGATGATAGAGAGTATGATTATGCTACCTGTTTAAGTTTTTCGTCCTTGGCAGCTAATTGGTCGTTATACTCTTTTTTAAAAACAACAATTTCGTGATAATCCTGCGGATTAAGTTCTCCTCAGGAAGCACCATTAAGAGTCCCAAGAATTTTTTGACGGAATGCCCAATAAAGACTTGTCTCATGACTCGCAAATCTTATTGCATCCGTAGCTCATGCATGGGCTTTTTCAAGAATGGCTGCAACCTCGGGAGAAAGGACCATCTCGGAAGAGAGAGCTTCGGTGTTGTGAGGAGTCGGGTTGTTTTCTGACATGTTTTCGAATTTGAAATAACACGGAGATTATACCACAAACGGCCACAAATGCAAATTATCCTCGGATTTTCTTTTCGATCTCGTCGGCGATAGCAGAGTTGTCTTTCAGGAATTGGCGTGCATTTTCGCGACCTTGACCGAGTTTCGTTTCCCCGTAGGAGTAGAATGCTCCGGATTTTTTGATAATCCCTTTCTCGGTTCCTATATCAACAATCTCGCCTTCGAGAGAAATTCCCTCGTTGAAGAGGACATCAATCTCCACTTCCTTGAATGGAGGAGCTATTTTATTCTTCACAACTTTTACCTTCACTCGATTTCCAGTTGTTTCCTTGTCATCTCCGGCTCCGCTCTCGAGCTTCTCTTTTCGGCGGATATCGAGACGTTGTGAAGCATAGAACTTGAGAGCGTTTCCTCCGGTGGTGGTTTCAGGGTTTCCGAACATGACTCAGATTTTCATACGGATCTGATTGATGAATATGACGGTAGAGTTTGATTTGGAGATGACTCCCGTAATCTTGCGAAGTGCCTGACTCATGAGACGAGCCTGGAGTCCCATGAAGGAATCTCCCATATTTCCCTCGATCTCGGCCTTCGGAACGAGAGCTGCAACGGAATCGACGACGATGAGGTCGACAGCATTGGATCGTACGAGTGCATCGACAATCTCCAGAGCCTGCTCTCCATAGTCGGGCTGAGAGATGATGAGTTCATCGACATTGACCCCGATCTTCTTTGCATATTCTGGATCGAGTGCGTGTTCCGCATCGATAAACGCAGCGGTTCCGCCGAGTTTCTGTACTTCGGCGATCGCATGGAGCGTGAGAGTGGTTTTACCGGAGGATTCCGGACCATAGATCTCAACGATACGTCCTTTTGGATATCCACCGCCAAGAGCCGCGTCGAGTGCGATAGAACCAGACCCCACCATCTCGACTTTGATGGATTGTTGGTCTCCGAGTTTCATGACAGAACCGGCTCCGAATTGTTTCTCTATCATCGCAAGTGCGGCATTCAAAGCCTCTTTTTTATTATCAACCATAAATTATTGTGTGAAGAAATATATGTACCAAAAACAAAATGGATCGATGTTCGTACCAGTACGAACGAGTCCCGAAGAAGTTTCTGGGAAAGAAAAACCCGAAATAGATTTCTATAGGGTATGAATCGGAGTATATGGATATTTTTCCGTATTGCAAATCTTTTTCATACTTTTACAGAATATATATTTCTGGTAAATATCTCTCCATGCCCGGGAGTTTGTTTATCGTTTGAGGATATTTTCCATATCCTCCTTCAGTCGTGCGGTGAAACTTACGGCTGTTTTTTTGCTCGGGTGCATGAAGCTGATTCGGCTTGCATGGAGGAGTTGTCGTCCGATATTGTAGGTTCGTTTTGCAAAGGCATTTTCCTGCCTGTTTCCATAGGTGTTATCTCCGAGCACCGGACATCCGAGAGCGGCAAGATGGACACGTATCTGGTGCATGCGTCCCGTTTCGAGCGTGCATTCCACGAGTGAATATTTCCCGTGGATATCCGTTTCGAGGACTTGGTAGTGGGTGATTGCCGTCTGTCCCGCTTCTTCGTCGATGATGATTTTGTTTTCCCGCTCCGCGTGTTCCAATCTGCGGAGCTTTTTTCGGACAACCCCGCGAGTTTCCGGTGGTTTTCCGAGACACACAGCGAGATAGACTTTCTCTATTTTGTTCGATTGCAGAGCTTTGAGCATGACATCGAGCGACGGCTTGGTTTTGGCGATCATGACGATCCCGGAAGTGTCCTTGTCGATCCGGTGGATGAGCGACGGTTTGAATGTCAGGGAAGAGAGCTTGTCTCCGAGATAATCCTGAACCTGGGTGATGAGTGAAAGTTCCGTGGTCTTGAAGTCTCCGGGATGCACGATAACCCCCGGTTTCTTGTTGACGATGAGGAGATCCCCATCCTCGTAGACGATATCTTTCCGATCGAGCTTTTCTTTGTCTGATCTTTGTATAACAGGTATCTTCGTGGTCGAGAGGAGATTGTATTCCTCGTCTTGTATGAAGAGCTGAACATTATCGCCTTCTTGGAGCTTGTACTCGTTGTCCTCCCGTTTTCGGTTCACTTTGACATTATTTTTCCGATTGAGTTTGTAGATGAGCGAGAGTGCTGCATTGGGCATGAGTTTCTTCAGGAATTTATCGAGTCGTTGTTCGGCGTCGTTCGTGGTGATGGTGAATTGTTTCATGGTGAAGTTTAAAAGTTATTACATCTTATACTAAGTTGACTCTATAAAACGGAATTGTAGGTTTCGTCATTGCGAGGAGGGACGACGTGGCAATCTCTTTAACTGAATATTAGCAACAGAGATTGCCACACTTCGCTCCGCTCCGTTCGCAATGACGATTGCTCATATTTACACCGTATTATTTGGTAAAGCTAGTATAAAAAGAAAAAGTGAAATAATTATTTGCCTTTCCCACCTCACCCCTGCCCTCTCCTAAAATGAGAGGGGGTAAAATCAATCAAGGATATCTCCCTTCTCCTCCTAGGAGAAGGGTTGGGGATGAGGTGGGAAAGGTGGAATGACAGAATCATTTTATTGAAACACCGTGAAGTCCAGTGCTTCGTTGGTCGTCATCTGTTGGATAAAACGGGTGATGTTCTTGCGGAATCCTCCGGCGTATCCCTGAGTCTCTATGACGGCGGTTTGTAGGGGGATGGCTTTATCGAACTGGGCTTTGTATTCAAGATATGGGGCAGCTTCTCCAGTTGTAAGAATGAGAGGGTTAATGATTGAGAGTTTAAGAGTACATTTTGGTTTTCCAACACCACAATTATTTACATAAAAATTATCAAAAGTACGTGCAGATCCAGATAAAGTAAGTCCGTCTCTCGAACCAAGGGCGGTGCTATTGCCATTTGGAAATATTTCGTTTGACATAATTTGACTTCCACTTGCTTGAAGTGTATCGCCACTTGCAGAAAGAGACCAATTAATTATTGGTATTCAAGTGGATGATGTTGTTCCGGAAAGGAATTGGTCATTCCAAGCACCATTTTTATTTAGATCAGGAACGGTAAATACAAATGGACTATTTACAGGCCACATCATGAAGTTTATTCAACTCTCTAGTATAAGCTGAATAGGTTTCCCTGGCGCAATTATTGAGTAATTTCTATTGTATTCACTGTTTCCTTGTCATGGAAGCGGAAGAATTGTTCCGCTGGCTGTAATGTTATATATCATTCCAGATCCATTTGACAATGTGTTGGCTGAAGTTTCTATGCTCGGATCACTCCCCGACATAGAGAGAAGTGCCTCATTGAGGGCGGTATTAGCTCGGTAGTAGGATATATTTCCGTTCTCTATACCTTTGATGTCTCGTGAAAACGGGACGATTTTTTCGAGGAGATAGATGGCGATGATGACTATGATTACCGTTATGAATATCCCAAGGATCAG
>JAQTWO010000069.1 GCA_028689245.1 Candidatus Altimarinota bacterium
TACACAACGAGCGTTGTTTCCGGTATATGCGGATAACTCCTCAGATATGCGTCGATAGAGAAATCGTCCGGAAATACGAGGACGATTCACCCACCTTCTGCTCCTCTCTCTTCCATCTCTCCACTCGACCCCTGATGGGACTGCCTCCGGGGACATCTCCCATCTAGCCCTCACCCCAACTCTCTCACGGAGGGAGAGGGGGGATATATGGATTGTTGTATTGCTTGAAAAAAAGGGGATTCGCTGGTGTGGTGGGAGAAGTGAATTTTGTTTCAATCATATTGCTTTGTTTCCTTGGTTTTTTCCATTTCACCCTCACTCTCGCTGACATAAATGCCTTCAGGAGCCTTTAGGAAGTCTCTCTTGGAACGAGAGAGATGATGAGTGAGTGCTCCGAAATCTCGCTTCTCTAGGTACTTCACGATGGTTTTCGGGAGGAAGAGCGAGAGGATGTGGTGGGTATGTACGAAATAGTACGATGCACATGCAAAAATCGTGCGTATCTGATACGGAGAGAGAAGGGGGAGAGGGGTTATGATTCGGACGATGGAACGAATGTTTTCCGCCTCATCTCTTCACTCCTTCTCCTCCATCCCCATCCCCGGGTTTTCAGACCCCATCTTCACACAAGTATCACCCTTTTGAAGGAGAGGGGGAACAAGATTTGTCACAATCGCATAATCCAGGGCATTGCGAAACGGTACCTCCACGAGGCATCCTATCCGGATACTCTCGGCAAGCTCGTCGCGTGCGAAGTAGGTCAATCCTCCATCGTCTATGGACCCACCGAATGGTATGACTTCTATGAACACTTTTTGATATTTTGGAAAGAGATATATTGCCACGACATACTATGGAAAAGAGCGGAAAATACAATGGAAAAATTTGTAAATATTTTTGGTATAAATCCGAATCTCCATATGATGAGAATGTTTCATTATCTCTTTACACTTTTTTCTATGATGAACATCTTCAAGAAAATGAATATCGGGAATATCCGGACCGTTCTCTGGGAAGTGGGTCAGAGATTCCCACTCGCGGTGCTCCTTGCAGTCCTCACAACCGGAGTGCTTGTGTACTTGGTCGCGTGTGAAAATACGATCGATATCCATACGCGGACGATTCTTTTTGATATCGTCATCTCGTATATCGTCTCGTTTTTCTTATCTGTGAGCCTTTCTCTCTTCTCGGAGAGCGAAAAATACACAGGCGTGAGGAGATTCGTGCCACAGATAGGAACGATCCTCTTCGGTACGTTCTTTTATCTCACTCTCAACGGATATACGTTCCAGAGCATAGAATCGACCGTATTCATCTTCCTTACTTTGGCGGGTTTTCTGAGCCTCCTTTTCGTCGCACCCTTCGTACGACGCATCTTTTCCGGGAAATATGACCAAGATATATACTACGCCTACCTGTATAGAATCGGTCTCGTATTCCTCCTAACCACTATCGCAGGGGGTGCACTCGCATTGCTTGGATCGATCGCTATCGGAAGCGTTTTTGTGCTTTTTGATCTCACCTTCCTTGGAGAAAAGGAAAAGATTTTCATGTACTGGATGATATTTTCGAGTACCCTGTTCAGTCCTGTTTTTGCACTCGCTCACGTACCGCGAAAAGAAACCTTTGGACAAGGGGAAGTTATAGAAAATAAATTCTTTACATTTCTCATAAAATACATAGGCGTTCCGTTCATTTATGTCTATTTTCTGATACTGTACGCCTATACTGCCAAGGTACTTATGAATTTTTCCGAATGGCCGAAAGGACAGATCACCTGGATGGTTATCGCATTTTCCATTTTCGGATACAAACTCTCTATGTTCACGCATCACCTCCGAGAGGAAAATGCGCTCATAAAGCTCTTCCGTAGGTTCTTTCCATGGGTGGTGATCCCGCAGATTTTCATGCTTTTCTATGCCATCTACCTGCGAATCAACCAGTACGACATCACGATGAACCGTTGCTTCGTCGTCGTATTCGGTGTATGGCTCTTGGGTATTTCCCTCTATTATGCGATCAGCAAGAGAAAATATCTGTGAGCGATTCCGCTTTCTCTGGGCATCGTTATCCTCCTTATCTCCATCGGACCTTGGTCGGTCTATAATCTGCCGGCAACGAGACAGTACGATACACTCATCCGCAATCTGGAAACGGCTCATATCCTCCAATCCGGAACTATCGTACCGCTTGCCAAGTATACGGACATAAGCGACGAACTTTCGACCGAGATATACGACGGGATTGACTATATGTGCGATTATTCGGAGTGTTCACAGATCAAGAAGCTCTTTGCGAAACAACTGGAAGCAAAGGAAAAGGAATCTCGCGAAACATTTGAAAAGAATAAAATCCAGTATGAGAAACTTCCCAAAGAGGGCAGAAGGTATAGGAATGAATACGAAACGTATTCATGACTCTCGACTTGGGAGGTGGTGAGTGCAGTAACAGAAGCCATTAAGGTAAAAAATAATCATTACAACAATACGATCGTTCAGAAATATCTGAGTTTTCATACCGACTACAACAATGATTTCTTTCCGATGCGACTGGAGGGGTACCAATACCTGGTAAATATTACCGAGAATCGTACCGCACAATCAACCGATGAGAAATGGTTGCATGTCGATACTGAGAAAAAAGAGCTCCAGATCAATGAGGGAAGCAAAACACTTGAGACTATTTCGATCGCTCCGGTGCTCGATACACTTCTCTCACTCAGCAATGGGACCAATGATACCGCTCTCTTTAAAGAAACTCTCACATTTGAGGTCAAGTGAACGAGGTACGATACCAAGCTCTTTTTCCGAAACATCAGCATACCGAACCCCAAGTATGTAGCCAAAGCAGACGATATTTCCTGGTTTGCCAATACTTCTGGCTATGCTCTCATACGTGAGAAATAAAAGCATTTGCATAATCCAAACCCCATCTTTTGCTCTTGTGGCTCCAGGTTCCTACTCAAAAGTTCGATTTTTTGGATGAAACTCACGGTTCTTTGGGCGGTCCGGGGAACGTGTGACCTCTGAGACTTCCGATGATTTTATCGAGCAAGAGCCCCGGTCTTTCAGATTCGAAATCAAACTCACAGATCATTTGCATAAAAAATCTTTTGCATTTTGTTCTTTTTCCATATACTGTTGGTACTTTCTTAGTAGAAATGTATCGCGGAGTAGAGCAGTGGTAGCTCGCAAGGCTCATAACCTTGAGGTCGTACGTTCGATTCGTACCTCCGCAACCAATTCGGAATTCACTCATTTCTTACGAAATCCAAAGGACCGTTTATCGCATAGGTAAGCGGTTTTTTGGACTTCAAAATTAGGTTCGAGTTGGTCCATTTCAGTTTGGTTCGCCAAACCGAGGTGACTCTAACCTGAAAGTGCTTGAAAATCTCTTCCAGAAGCCAATTTGTCCATAAATAGTATGCAAAAATCTTTCGTTTTGCCTCTTTTGCACCTTCGAAATTTTCGCACTTATCATTTTCAATTTCGAGGAGAATTTTCTCATCCCGATATCTTTGATTGAGAAGTTCAAAATTTTCTTCTTGTATTTTTCCTTCCATAAATTTTTCTGTAAGATTCGTTTGTTTTTCTTCCAGTTCCTCAATTTTTCTTTTATTCCCAAGAATTGTCTGTTCACGATCTGCTCCATCACTGGAAAAAACTGTATCCAAAGCATTTTGGAGTTTTTGAAGAGAGGAGGGTGGAAGATAGAGTTCTTTCAGAAAATTCTTTATTTCCTCGAATAGTTCCCATTCTTGAATATAGGGTTCGTGACATTTCTCTGAGAAACGCTTTGTGATACTTCGGGAGCATCCGTAGTACATAATATCTTTCTGACGATTGTATTGCCCCACAAAATGCCGTCCACAGGTACATTCTACGAGTTGTGAGAAGATATGTTCACCCGCTTTCTGTTTTCCTCGTCGTTCCTTTCGGCTTTTTGGTCCATTCTTTCCATATTTACTTCGTGATTCGCGGATCTTCGTTGCCACGGCAAATAAATCTTCGGAGATTATTGCTTCAAGATTGAGTTTATAGCGTTCTACAAAAGTCCCAGCTTTTGTTGCTCATTCGTAGTATTGGATTTCATATTTTTTTAAGTCCCATTTCATTGTCTTATATCCCGTATATGTTTCATTCTTAATTACCCCTTCAATATCTTTCCAGCCGATAGTATTGCCTTTCTTATTTATAAATCCTTTCGTTCCTAGGTGTTCCGCTATGCTCATATAGGTATGGTTTCCTGTGGCATACATATGGAAAGCTTCTTGAATAAATTCCTTTGCTGCCTCATCGACTATGGCAACATTCTTTCTTAGTCGAATATATCAGAGAGGAAGAACACTCCCTGGTAACTTCCCCTCCTTCATAGCACGACGCATTCATAGCTTACACTTAAAGCTTAATTCTTCCGCGTAGAGGACCGAAAGGTTCATAGAGTTTCGAACAAGAAAATTCGAGATAGGTCCTTGTTCTTGTCCAAAAGATTCCGTTATAGAAATTATCTCTACACCATGCTTGGCACACTTCTCTTCCAGAAGTCCGAATTCTTTTCCAGTTCTTGAAGCACGATCATACCGAAAAATGAGTATAGAATCAATATTACCATCTATTCGTTCGAGCATATCAAAAAATACCTTCCGGGCAGTGAGTTGCTTTTTCCCTCATGTCCGAAAGGCGGAACATATTTCAGTAAACTCACGTTCGATATGTATTTTGTGTCCATCGGCATACCGTCGTATTTGATGGAGTTGTTCCTTGATAGAGAGCTCTGTCTGTGTATGTGCTCCTGATATACGGGCGTATACAAAAGCTTTTTTATAGTCCGCCATGGTATCGATTGAGAATGAATAATTCGTGAAGATATGGAACGAGTTTTACTGAGGATATTATCTTTTGGTATTGTATGCTCTTGCCTTTCCCGAGACGATTGAAGGGGTTATTGAAAATAAAATCATCTTCGTGTTTTTCATCCATCTCAATTCGCTCAAAGATAAAATTGATCATGAGTCTTTTTGTTCCAGGTTCCAATATATGAAAGTCGTCTGAGAATGTAAAAAAATCAAGTAATTGTTTTTCTGTCGTCTCTGACAATAACTTTATTTCGTCCTTTATTTCCTTGATGTCTGCTTCTGTTTTCTTAATCTTTTCAAGATATTCTTGATGTATTTTTGCATTCGTAGCGCCACTTAGGGATCATTTGGATTTTGTAAGGTTTCCAGTTGATGTTCGTAAACGATAACCCAGATGTTTTATACATAATTCTTTGCTTGCTTCAAGAAGTGCCATAAACTCAGCACTTTCCTTTTTTGGTCGTAAGTATGCAAGTATTTCTTTTTCTATGAACGAATCTATCTTTGTCTCGGGAATTCGTGTGGCCCTATGACATCATTCCTTATTTGATGCACTCAAACAGCGATAGTATATTTTTCATCATTCCTTATTTGCAGTTATTTCAGAACTACAAACACAATAAATCTTATCATTGTACACATGATCCGTCTCGGATTTTACGTGTCTTCTTCTGATTGCTCAATTAGTCACTTGTTCGTATTTCTCTTTCGAAATGATTTGGAGTTTTGGCGTATCGAAAATTATGGAATTTTCCCCTTTAATAAAGGAATCTCCGTTTTCAAACTTGAAGGGGGTAATGACTCATTTTATGAATTCATTTTGTATTCGTGCATCTTCCTTGAAGTTTAACTCAAATTGGTATTTCCTTTTTCCGTGATATTTTATGCGTGCGACATCGGTAACTATTTCGCTTATTTTTTTTGCAGTGGGGATATAGGCGGGGAAGCCTATTATTTTTTCATCTTTTCTCTTGTTTACTTTTTCGACTGAATGATCTATTCCATCCTCGACCTCTTCGATCATGAAAGTGTCCATATTTTCATCATCCTCTATGATTTTACTACATAGTTCTCCTTCATAATTCTTGTTATAATTTTTGACCCTAGCTTCAAATTCTTTTTTAAGGATTGTATAAATTTCCTCATGTGGCGTCCTTTCGATCCGAAGATCAAATATCCTTTTTACGATTTCAGAATTTATTTTGTGTGGAATGATAATATTATCCTCACTTAGATCATATCAGTAAGTTATTCCCGCTCATCCAAGGCCTCTGTACGGATTACGAAAAAGTATATGGAGATTATATCCTTGCATCTTGGAACTCTGCCTATCGGAGTAATAAACACTTTCAATCTGCATCATTCGAAAAAAATACATACCAGAGGCGCTATCAATAATATTCTCTGTTGCTGAGAACATGAGATATCCTTCTTTCATGAGATTTTCAATCCGCAAGAAATCTTGTGGATTCCTGGAAATTCGAGAGGTATTATAAAAAATAATCCCTTCGTATTTACGGTTCTCAGGAAGGGACTTTCGGTCTTTTTCCAAAAGCTCGATCATTTTTTCAAAACTTGTACGCTTCCCATTGTAAGCACTTGCTTCTTCTTTTTTGCAATACTCATCTGATAGATCTAATTCAATACCGTTTTGTTTTGCAAAGTTCTCAATACCCTTTAATTGCACGTCAAAAGTATGAAAAGAGTTATCTTTTTTGCTCTGTCTTAGGTAAATAAAAAATTTTCTATTTTTCGCCATGATACTATCTTAGAAATGAATATTTTTCTTTTACAGCTTTCCACACATGAGGCAAATTTAACCATAACAAAGTGAATAATATCCCGGAAAGAAATCAGATAAAATTTTCAATATCTGTTTCTGTTAAGTTTTGTTTCCATATTCCAAAGAAGTTTCATTGCAAACCAATATGAATGGTTCCCACCTGGGGCATTATCAGTAAAACTCAGAAAAGAGTCAGGAAAACCATATATAAGGGTATACCTATGGTATTATTCAACACCTTGTCGAAAACTTTTGACGGAAATGATTCTCTGTTTTCTTGAAGTGTCTGTAAAAGCTTTGTTTTGTCCTCTCTCTGAAAAATATCTTCCAACTCCAATGAAAATATGATAGGTTTAGAATTATCGTTGTTTTCCATACTGGATGTTAAAATGGATATATAATGATGAAAAAAGAGCTTTTTTACTCCGTAACAAGTTCTGTAACATTTCGGATCGGTCACTTAAAATTCACTTCTTCCAACTCTGAAAAGTGACTTTTTCCACAGAGAATCTTATATCGTTCATCGCGAGAAAGCGCCTCGATATCGGTGGTTCATTTTGTTTCTGCCACAAAGTATATCCTTTTATCGTTCTCGAAAACAATTGCCCAATCTGGATTATATGATCCAATTGGGGTTGGGATCTTGAACCAGGAAGGAAGTTTGAAGTAAAATTTTACATCGTCCATACCTTCGAGATTCACTGTAAATGGACGTTCAATGGTTTCGGAATCGACGATTATGTGATCATAAAGGGTTTTATCCTGATTATGGACCTCTACTACATTCTCCAAGTATGCTTCGAGCTCTTCGTTTTCGAAACGCTTCATGTCCCAAGTTTCTCAGGTTTTTTCGTACTTGATACCGTCGATCATGAGTT
>JAQTWO010000004.1 GCA_028689245.1 Candidatus Altimarinota bacterium
ATATATTTCTTCTCGCTCTTTTTCAGAAAGATGTGTATACTGTGACATAGAAATGGTAGGTTATGTGGGATTAAGCAATCACATACTACCATTTCTTTTTTTATTGCACTTCGATTTTGATTATAGCTAAAAAATAGAAATCAAAAAGTTTTGATTTCTGCCTTATTCATGCTATAGTACTGAAAATATCATATATCTTCTGAAAAATGGATCAACAAAAAATAATCAATAATGTTTTACGCTATATCCTTGATATTCTTGAACCCATAAATCATTATCCTTATCATAATATCAATCATACCCTTGATGTGTATTCCCGCGTATGATATTTAACAGATAAGGAATGTATAGGAGGCGAGGATCGAGTAGACCTTCTTATCGCGGCTCTTTTTCATGATACCGGATTCGTTGTACAATATGCAAATAATGAAAAAATAGGTATGCATATAGCACGCGTTTATTTAGAATGAATATCCTATCCCGAGGATCGTATACAAAAAATAGAGCGTATTATTTTAGCTACAGTTCTTTTTAATGAAGCTCATGATATTCTCGAAAGCATTATTCAGGACGCTGATTTAGATAATTTCGGACGAAAAGATTGTTTTATCAAAACGCTCCTTGTGAGAAAAGAGCTGAGTACGATTGCTCATAATGATATTCCCAAGGAAAAATGGCTTGAAATGAGCTATAATCTCATCAGAAATCATCAATATAAAACAGCTACGGCAAAAGAGGAACGAAATGTAATAAAAAACATAAACATTCAGAAATTGAAAGAAAAACTACAACTCCAAACATAATCTGTCAAAGAGAGTTAGTTATGAAATAGTATCAAAAAATCCCATCAAATGGGATTTTTTGATACTATTTCTCGAATAAATTACTTTCTGAGTTGCATATAGCTCATAAATAAAAGAATAGATTCAAAAAATAAAAACAGGGAAAGTCCCAGTATATCGCCGAATGTCCTTACTTGAATATAATAATAAACAATTGCGCCTACACTAAATGCTATTCCAAGAGTATGTAGAGCGAGAACATCAGCTTGTCTCCGAAGAGATGCAATATAGTTTGCTCCAATAAATACATAGGGAAGAAGGAAAATAAACATACAATAAGAAACAAATGTTTCAGCTCTCCAAATAGGGGATGTTTTGATATACAAAAGAATCAATGACACCAAGAAAAGTATATAGGAGGGAAATCTGTTAGCGATTTTGTACATTACAAAATCATATGCCAACAAAATGGTAAAAATAAAAAAAATAAAACCTGATAATGGCTCAAATATAAGCACGAGTGTAGAAAAAAAAGAAAGTATATAACTCATATACTGTCATACACTCTCTGACAGTACTATGAATTGAGAGAATTTGCGGATGGAGGGGAGTATAAACGTGCACAAACAGACAAAGAACGAAAGAGTAAGAAGAAAAAGATGCCATACTGACGTTTCTGGAAATATCAGAGAAGTATAATACCATCCTGAAAAGAACATATAAAAAAGCAGGAGAAGAAATATATATCTTTTTTCCTCCTGAAAAAATCGATCAAACAGTATAACACTTAAAAGTGTTATACTTGGCAGAAGTGTATTAAAAATAAATATAACGCTTGGTGTGGTATCTGTGAATATATAAAAAGGTATGACGGCAAGATAAATGAGTGCAAAAACAATACTATTGGACCGAAAAATGAGAAATATAGTCTCGTACCGCTTGTGTATAAACGCGAAAAAAACAAATATTATAGAAAGAGATATCGATATACTCAGGTATTCAAATATTTTTAAAGAAGAAGAAAAAGCATACACAATATTGAGTCCATAGACAACTCCATAGAGAGAGAGATAAAAAAGCAGGAATGATATATAATACGCTGATTTTTTAAAAAATTCTAGGTTTTTAAAAAAATGAAGAGCGCTTTTATATTTATTACCGCTTTCCGATTCTCCGGTGTCTTTATTTTCGATGATGAAAAATGAAAGTATCTTACTGAAATACACGATAAAAAAGAGAGAAAGTCCTCAAAACACAATACTTTCAACATACCTTCCAAACAAAAAAAAGAAAGCAACAAAACTTAGATTGATAAGAGAGAAAAGAAATAACATCTCTTAAAAGTTAAGTTGTAAAAAGACATAAAAGATCATAAATATCCCTACATACACGAGTATATGTGAGTCATTTTTCATAATTCGAACAAGAAATGAGAAGAAAGAAAGTATGACTATAAAAAACAATATAGAATAATTTATCGGTTGAAATGTTCCTAAAGAATAGATAAAAAATAGAGAATAGAGAAAGACTATATACAATGCTGCTTCTCATGCCAATTTAAAGAGATACAACAATACATCAGTATAATATCGAATTCATTTTGCAATACTCGTATAGGAAAAGGTAACATTTTTAATTCGCTTTTCTATGAGTTGTATATTTTGTACGATAAGTTTCTTTCGTATAACAAGACGTGCTATTTTATCCTTTTTAAACAAAAGAGTTGCCATAAACAAATCCTTCTGAACAGATCGAAGCTTTTCTTTATAAAGATTGAGTTCTCTGAGATTTTTAAAAAAGATGAACGACTGGGTATCTATTTTTTTTTCTACAACAGAATGCTCCTTTTTTTGAATATATATCTCATACGCATTCTTCACCATGCGTTGCAACTTCATAAGAATATCGGTTTCTGGATTGCGAATCTTTGTTCCCGACCCAAATTGTTTCAGAAGAACGTTGGTTTCATTCAAGAAGTTTTGTTTTTTTTCCGCTTTGTTTGATTGTATAAATTCCAACTCCAGTTCACCTATTTTCAACAGAGCATTCTCTGAAACAATCCGAAGTTTGTCTATATTCGTTGTGTTTTTCAATTGCTTGAGCGCAACGAGAAAATCCTGAAGTTTCATCCTTCGATCAATATCTATGTTTTGTCCATACGTATTGAGAATATTCTCAATTTTTTGAAGGATCTTATCGATAAGACCGTAGTATTTTTGTATCTCTTTTCCGATAAAAGTTTCTGATATATCAGAATATGCAGCCTGCACTTGAGTGGTTTGTTCGATCTTTTCTTCTTTTTTTACTTCTTTTTTCGTATTTTGTTGAAGAAAGAGAAGGTATCCGGAATGAATCTTAGACGTGGTGGTACGTTTTTCTTCTTCTGTTGCATTTTTATCATCGTAGATCGATATAACCTGATAATGAAGATCATTTACCAGTTTAATATATGCCTTAAATATATCATTCGATTGGATTTGTCAGCTTTTTTTCTGATTATTCAAGAGTATATCAAAATAATATACCTTTCCCTGGTCTCCATTTTCTGCTATCTGCTTAATATCGACAATAGAATACCCCTGATTATGAAGAGCTTGGCGAGCCTCCTCCAGAGAATTATATTGAACGATGAGTTCTACTTTTTGATTGTTTTTGGCACAGACGGCCTGAAAACTTTGCATATTATATTTAAACGATAGTGTTTTTAATATCTCATAATCATTGTTTTGCTCTTTGCATAGTCTCTTGTACCCGTTGTTCACGGACCAATCATGGAAGTCATGTAAAAAGCTGGGCAACGATTTCTTGATTTCATCTGTTTTCAAAAAGCTCAGAGAACATTTCTCCTGCTTTTTTTAGAGAAATGCTTTGGTCAATTTCATGTGCTTGTTCTATCATATCCGTTAAATATTATCGAATAATATATTAAAATCCGTATTGAATACCGTTTCTTTTTCCTCTTGTTTTCGTATCTGTTGTATCTTCTCAGTTTGTTTTTCCCCATTGGTCATAACCTCTTTTTCCTCTATGATATCAATAAGTGCGGTGAGTTTTTTATAGAACATATCAAGATATTCGTCATCAATAATATCAAGCGAATCAAAATAGAGCTGTTCTTGTTTTTTATCCAAAGAGAGACGATAAATAACCTCACGTATTATCTGACGTTTTTCATTATCTTTTGAGAATCTTTTGAGGAGACTTCCGAGAAACATTATTTTCCGATTAAATAATACTAGAATCTTTTTGCTAGTATATCACTTTTACTGAAAAAAACAAAATTTTTAAAAAGTAAATTATTCTTAAATGTTATTTTAACAATTATTTATTATATAATGTATTTAAATATGTAATAGATAGTAATATATAATATCTATTACTGATAAATAGATCTCCTTTTAACTGAGAGGATTACAAAAAAAGTTTTTAACATTCCTTTGGGTGAGTACTCTGATTTTCATCTCTATGAAAGGAGCAAAAATACTTTCTTACATTTTTTAAATCTGAAAGAAATAAATCATTTGACTTGTTTTTTTCGAGAAATCCATACTATGAAATATGTGAAGAAGTATTGTTCTATTTTTATCATTTGTTTTCAAAACATGCCGTATCTTTTCAAAAATAAATACATTATCATTATTTGTTTTTTATCATTCCTTCTCGGAATTGTCGTTGATTCTTTGGTCGGGGAAAGGGCTCAGTCTTTTATACAAACAAGGGTTTTAAACCAAAGAATTAAAAATGAGAACTCCGCTTTGAATATCGCCGAAAAACCATCGATCAATATCGACTTGTTCTATGAAGCATATAAACAAGCTTCGGAAAATTATTATGGATTTGATACAATTTCTGAAAAGGATATGGTTTCAGGAATGATAAAGGGGTTTATTAACTCTTTTTGAGATAAGCATAGTGAATATTTCAATATTGATGAGACGAGGAAATTCAATGAGGTACTTTCTGGAGACTTTGAATGAATCGGAGCAGTGATAGAAAAAAATGACTTCTGAGTCGTTATAGGACGGATTATTGGAGGTTCCCCCGCAAAAGAGTCGGGACTTTTATCTGGGGATATTATTACAAAGGCAAATAACGAGGAATTAAAAAATATAAATCTTACTGATGCAGTTGCAAAAATACGCTGAAAAGCAGGTACGACCGTTATTTTGGAAATTATTCGACCATGACAGAAAGAAGTTATTATAAAAACGGTTACGAGGAGAAAGATAGACATCCCATCGGTGGAGGGTAAAATCATAGACGGTACAAGTATCGGACAGATAACACTTTCTATATTCGGGGAAAAAACAGCGGATGATTTTTCCCGGACCCTTACGGAATTGGAGGATAAAAAAATCACAGGTCTTATCATAGATCTTCGTGACAATGGCGGTGGTTATCTTGAAACAGCCGTATCTATTCTCTCAAATTTTGTTGAAAAAGATAAAATCCTCGTTACTACCAAGGAAAAAAATCCATTTTTCAACAGATCGTATTTTTCTTATGGAAATAATGGAAAGAAACTTCCCATCGTGGTTCTTATAAATGAAAACTCGGCTTCCGCATCAGAGATAACTGCCGGTGCTTTGAAAGATTATAATCTCGCTATTCTTGTTGGACAAAAGAGTTATGGAAAAGGTTCTGTGCAGCAACCGTTCAATCTCTCCGATGGAAGTGAGATGAAGATAACTATCGCAAAATGGTATACTCCGAAAGACAATCTGATTGATAAAATAGGAATAAATCCAGATATCGAAGTAAAATTCGAAAAAGATGATTTTGAAAAAAAATATGATCGACAACTTGAAGAGGCAAAAAATATACTCTCGAGGTTTATTCTTCTGTGAGATAAACAAAAAACCGTGGATGCCTATTTGAAGGAAAGAGAAACGATTCTAAAAAAAGCTCTTGAAAGTAGTACGGGAAGTTTAAAAAAATAGTATCCAAAAAATAATCCGCCAGGGCGGATTATTTTTTCTTGAGTTCTGCAAGATATGCATTACTGGCTTTAATGGGGTCCATTTTATCAAAAATGACTGTATCGACCACGATTGTCGGACTTGTTTTACAGCTTCCTTGACACCCGCATTCTTCGATGGTGCTTTTATCTCCTGTGTCGTACTTTTCTTTTTCTGCGAGAAGTCGTTTCAGTATATAAGGAGAAAATCTATTGGTACATGTTTTTCCGGTGCATACTTTTACAATCATTGGTATTGAGGTGAATAAAATAAAATTCTTACTGTAGAGTATCTTTGATTCGTATACCACGCCATATGCCATGAATATTACAACTGAGGCGAACTTCATAATCATCGATTCATGGATTTTCAAAAACAAGCGTCGTATCTTCGGGTTGAATCTGTATTTCCAGGATTTCGCCATCCCCATCAAAAACACCAACATATTCTATAAAATGGTTTTCCTCTATTTCGTGAGGATTGTCAGTGGTGCCTACTTGGACCATGAGAACACCTCATTGTTCTTTATAAAAAGGGATATGGCAAACTTCCTCATCGGTATACGTGCTTCCTGAGATTTCTTGTATGTTTTGAGGAGTCTCTATGAAGACATCTTTATCATCTCCGCAGTGTGGACAAACCCAAGATTCGTCCAGATTTTCAAAAGAAGTTCCGGGTAGTATATTTTCTTCTCATACGAAAGGATTATAGACGTATGAACAGGATGTGCAAGTGAATTTTTGCATAAATTACAGCATATATTTAGAGGATGGATAACGTACGAAGATTGACTTTTTTTATTTTTTCTTATAGTACTGGCTAGGAAAGAGATATTTTCCTTCAAAATTCGATCAAAATTTACAAATTCTTTTACAGAATATTCTCTCGGAGTATAGGGAAAAATCTGTTTTATGCAATGATTTCTTTTTATCTCTCAACTCATCTTTTATGCAAAATATTATTATTGGCATCCTTACTGGTGCTATTGTTTCCGGTACTTCCGTATATTTTCTCTTCGCATTTCTTACGAAAAAACAAGAATCACAGGAACAACAACGGCTTGATAAGCTCTTTCAGGCAGGACAAGAGGAAGTGAAAAGTCTCATATCTGAAGCAAAGATTCAAGCCACGGAAGAACGAAAGCGAATAGAAGAAGAAAAGATGGAGATTCGAGAAAAATCAAAAAAGACCGAAGAGATCGAAACTAAAATTATCCAAAAAGAAGAACGCATAGAACAGAAACTCGAAGAAATCGATAAAAAACAAACTCTTCTCCGGGAGAAAGAAGACGATCTTGAAAAAGTCCGGACAGATATGGAACAGACAAAGAAAGAGCTTCAATGAAAGTTGTCCGAGATAGCAAAACTCTCTGTCGAAGAGGCTAAGGAGCTCCTTTTGAAACGCACCGAAGAGGTATATGAAAAGGATATACTTGCGGTTATCGAGAAGAAAAAAATAGAGCTTCGCGTGAAGGAAAAAGAACTCTCTCGAGAAATTCTTATAAAATCCATTCAACAATATTCTGGGGATGTGACCGCTGAAATGACACAAACCCTTATCCATCTCGAAAATGATGATATTAAGGGGAAGCTTATAGGAAAAGAAGGACGAAATATTATTGCATTTGAACGAGCAACAGGAGTTTCTCTTATTATCGACGATAGTCCGGACACGGTATTTATTTCCAGTTTCGACTTGTTTCGACGATATATTGCCAAGAAGTCTCTTGAACAGCTGATCGAAGATAAACGTATCCAGCCGGCTCGTATTGAAGAAATCGTTGAACAAAATCAGCAGGATGCTGACAAAGTCATCTATGATCTCGGCGAAAAAGCCTTGAACGAGATGGGAATCACGGGAATACCAGATGAAATTATCCCACTCATCGGGAAACTCCGATTCCGAACGAGTTATGGACAAAATATCCTTATTCACTCAAAAGAAGTGGCATACATTGCTGAAGCGATTGCGAAGCAGATTGGTGCTGATTCGCAACTGGCCCTGAAATGAGGACTTCTTCATGATCTTGGGAAAGCACTTGATCATGATATAGAAGGGACACATCCTGAAATCGGGGGAAAAATTGCTCGTAAATACGGTCTTTCTGAAAATCTCGTAAATATCATAGAGGGGCACCATGATGCGGTTCCTCAAATCTGTATCGAAACAAAAATCGTACAAATTGCGGATGCCATCAGTGCAGTACGACCATGAGCTCGCCGAATGAATGCGGAAGAGTATATTAAGCGCATCCAAGAGATGGAAAATGTTGCCATGAGTTTCCCATGAGTTTCCAAGGCATATGCTCTTTCAGCTGGACGAGAAGTTCGAGTATTTGTGGATGCGGACACGGTTTCTGATTATGAAGCAGAACAACTCGCTCAGCAGATCGCCGGGACTATTGAGGCAAATCTTTCCTATCCTGGGGAGGTGAAAGTGAATCTTATTCGGGAAAAACGGGTTATTGAGTATGCTAGATAGTTGCCAGGGAATAGTTGTTAGTTGCTAGTAAATTTATTTTTAAATACAAGATTATGTACCCCCAAATAGAAATACTTTGAGTTACTATATTTACTTTTGGACTTGCTCTCTCGATTTCATTTATTCTTTTTTTCTTTATGCTGTATAAGCTTTCTGAAAAATTTGGAATCAATGCAAATTTCTTTCTCGGAAACGCTCTTTGGTTTTTTCTTTCGATGTTCATTTTTTCAAGACTTTTCTATATCATGGCAGAGTGGCGAGATTTTCAATTTCTTTGGAGTCAGGGCATCCTGAAATTCCTTCTCATGTCAGATTATAACTTTTCCCTCATGGGAGGAATCCTTGGATTCATGATCATTCTTCTTATCCAACTCAAACGCTTTAAAATTTCAACAAGAAAATACATAGATGCGATCGTTCTCTCTTTTCTTTTCGCTTCCATTATCGGATTTATCGGGGCTTTTTTTGGTGGACAGATATATGGACGACCAACGGATTCTTTTGTGGGTATATCCGCAACGAGTGATATGAGTAATACGCCGTATACATCACCAATGTTTCCCCTTGCACTCTTGTATTCCACCGTTTCTTTCGTTCTCTTCTTCTGTCTCTATCTTGTCCGAAAATTTACGAAGATTGAGTGACTTATAGGGTATATTGGAATACTTTTTTTCTCTATTATTCTCTTTAGTGCTGAGTTTTATAGTGGGGGAACGGATATTTTCAAAGCTTACGTATATCTGAATCTCAATCAAATAGGGGCCATACTTCTTTGTATTCTTTGATCACGAGGGCTTTATAAAATATATAAAGAAGAATAAAAAAACGCATATTCAAATGATTTTTTTCTAGATTTATTGATCTGAATATAACTTCCTCATAAATAGGCGATTATTGAACATTTTGTCTTGGCATATGATAAAAAATCTCCGGATCCACGATCAAACACTCTTTTTCCTTGGTTCCCTCGGTGTGTTGTCGGGGATTTTTTTGTCGAATATTTTTCGTGAAAATATTGTATGGATTGTATATTTTGTCTGAATTTTGTCTATTCAGATTCTTTTCTTTTATCGTTTATCTTTGCGATATATAGTCATAACTATCCTCTCTTTTTGTTTCGGAGGATATATGAGTCTTCAGACTCTTCACGACATCGATAGTACCATGTCACTTTTCGAAAAAGAAACCGTATTTTTTACCAAAGATATCCTCGTAACAGGAACGCTCACGGAAAAGATAGGAGAGACAAATAAGACCGCACGATATATACTCCGAGATATAACTCTTGGAACCCAAAAAATCCCTAAAAAAGCCGGGATTATCGTATCATTTCCAGATAGTCGAGGGAAAGAAATCGACGATAGTATATCATTTACCGGAAAACTCTCACTTCCTATAAACAACGAAGCCTTTGATTACCAAAAATACCTTCTGTTGGATGATATATTTGCAACTGTTTCGGTATCGTTTCCAGAAAAAAAAGGCATGGCACACTCCTCTTGGATAAGTATATATGTACGAGAAATAAGACTACGACTCCTTTCAATCATAGAAAGCATTTACCCGGGAGAGAGTGCGAAACTTCTGGAAGGCATGCTCATTGGTGAGCGAGCGAATTTATTGCCCGAAACCAAAAAGTCGTTCAATAACTCCGGTATGACCCATATCATCGCGGTGAGTGGGTTCAATATCACGATTATTCTCATATTTCTTTCGTTTTTATTTCGGTCATTTCCTCTTATTGTACGACTTATTCTAGCAATCCTGTGTATAGGATTCTTCACACTCTTGGTCTGACCACAGATATCGGTTCTGCGGGCGAGTGTTTTTGGTATCATTTCATATGCCATTCTTCTTTCTGGGAAAAAGATGCGAGCTTTCTCTTTGCTCATCGGTGTAGGAATCGTTTTTGTGTTGTTGAATCCGCTGATTCTGAACTATGATATAAGTTTTCATCTCTCATTCTTGGCGGTATTTTGACTCCTGTTTTTTGGGGACTTTTTCACTCGAATGTTTTCTTTTCTTCCGAAGTGGTTTGGAATCTGGGAAGCCCTCTCGATGTGTTTTGCTGCCATGGCCTTCACTCTTCCGATCATCATGGTGAATTTCTGACAGGTTTCCCTTATTTCGCCAATCGCCAATCTCGCCATAGTACCAATCATTCCGCTTATCATGCTTGTTGGATTCCTCAGCATACTTATCACCATTTTTTCCGTAAAAATCGGCATCCTGATAGGTTTTCCTACATGGCTCGGACTTTCGTATATATTGCATACCATTCAATGGTTTGGCAGTCTTCCATATGCCGTATTGCCTGTCAATCTTGTCGAATACAGGTGGATGTTTGAGTGCGTATACTTTATGATACTTATCTTTTGTATCTTGTATTTTTCTCAAAAAGAAGAAGTGCAATAAATTTTCCGGATACTATATCTTTTCAAGATTCAGTGTTTTGATTCTCTTTTCTACTTCTTTCAAAATAAACTCCGTATAGAGCGAAGCTCGGACTTCATTTATGTGGATATTCAGGGAAGCGAGAAAAAATATAAGAATCTCAGCAAGAAGCTTTGTGAGGTGCTTTTTTTCTTTTGAAGATAAAATCTCCAAAAACCTTGCAGTCATAATCACAGAAGGATCATGAGAGATGATGGTGAATATGTCCTCTATCCATTCATTGATCCTCCTTCGTACAAGGGGTTCTAATGTTTCATCATCAAATTCCACAGGAGTAGAATAAGCGGAAAAATACAGATTTCTATAATTCTTCTCATCGCCCTCTCCGGTATAGTCATTGCGGATAATATTGGATGCCGGTTGATAAATCAAGGAAAATGCTCCTATGATGATATGCGATGGTATTCCTATCTCAAAAAGAGGGAAAATATGTGGAATAACTCTGTCATATCGTCGGGAGGTAATAATATCTCGCAAACATGAGTGGAGTTTATCGTCATCCCGCTGAGCTTTTTTTTCATCTTTTTTTGTTCGTCCTATTCCGGCAAGCGATTTCGCCGCTTTGGCTCGTGCTGCTTCGGACTGCTGTTCGGAACCACCCTCTGCTCCGTCTTCATCACCGTCGAGATTACCCAGACCATCAAGTCACATAGTGTAGTTGTTAGTAAATAGTTGTTAGTTTTTAGAAGAAATACTTTGTCATTCCAGAATTTTTCGAGCACATAATTTCTGAAGTTACGATGCTTTTTTTGAAAAATATATGGCACAGGATTGCCCCTGATAGTACTACCTTCGGGAGCCTTCGGGGAAAATCTACCACTTATAAAGAACACAAGGAGATATTCTCTAAAATTTAGGATATAAGAGAGATTCCCTCTTTCGAGAGAATGACATTTCTTACTTTGTATACAATGGAAATTTCACGCAAAGATTCTTCACTTCCTGTTTGATTTTCTCAAGCTCGTTCTGATCCTCTCGGGATTTGAGTGTTCGGACAATGATATTTCCGAGTATCTCCATCTCGTTCTCCCCCATTCCACGGGTAGTGATAGCAGGTGTTCCGATACGGATTCCTGATGGATCCAACGGTTTTCGCGGGTCGAAAGGGATCATATTTTTATTGGTGCTGATTCCGACTTCCTCGAGAGCCTTTTCCGCTTCCTTTCCGGTAATCCCGAAACTTCCGAAGACATCGAGGAGCATGAGGTGATTATCGGTTCCACCAGATACCACTCGAAGCTCTTGGGAAGCAAGGTTAGCAGCGAGCGTTTGGGCATTCTTGACTACTTGTTTTGCATATATCGCGAAAGATGGGTCGAGTGCTTCTCGGAAGGCAATGGCTTTTGCAGCTATGAGGTTCTCATGAGGTCCTCACTGGACTCCCGGGAACACGGCACGAGCGAGAGCCGGACCGAGATTCTCCCGGGACATGATGATCGCCCCTCGTGGTCAGCGAAGCGTCTTGTGCGTTGTGGTCGTAACAACATCGCAGTACGGAACTGGATTTTCGAGAACCTTCCCCGCGACGAGACCCGCGATATGGGAGATGTCTGCCATGAGGTACGCACCGACTTTGTCAGCGATGTCTCGAAACCGTTTCCAGTCAAGATCCCTTGAATACGCGGAAAAACCGGCGATGATCATTCGTGGTCTCGACTCTATGGCGATTCTTTCGACCTCATCCATGTCGATCATTTCCGTCGTCTTGTCTACCCCGTAGGAGACGATTTTATACAAAAGCCCAGAAAAATTGAGCGGATGTCCGTGCGATAGATGTCCACCCTGGTCGAGACTCATTCCGAGAACGGTATCGCCTGGTTGTAAAAGCCCGAGATATATCGCGAGATTCGCCGGAGAACCAGAAAGGGGTTGAACATTCACATACTCCGCACCGAATATCTCTTTCGCCCGAGCGATGGCGAAGTTCTCGACCACGTCGATATTGACTTGCCCCGCATAGTAGCGTTTTCCCGGATATCCTTCGGAATATTTGTTCATAAGAACGCTTCCAGTTGCTTCCATAACCGCTTCTGATGCGTAATTCTCTGAAGCTATGAGTTCGAGTTCGTACTCTTGGCGATTCTGCTCAGCGAGGATAGTGGCAAATATGTCGGGATCCTGTTTCTGAAGAGTCGTGAGGGGAGTCATGATTTGGGAAGATAGGAAATATTGTAGTGAATTATAGGAGAAATGGATGGTTTTCCAAACATTTTTATTACTTTTATAAATGACTCGCCTTACAAATGTGAAATATCGTCTTTAATGTCTCTGCAAACTCCTTATTTTTTATACGTACGCCCGTGAATCGTCACTCTAGATTAAGTACGAGAACCACATCATTATATATTGCTATACTAGAGCCTATTTTCCCGAACGATTTATCAAATAGCTTGAGACTTCTGAGCTGGGCGTTGTCATGCTTTTGGAGTTCTGTTTCCACTTCCCCATATGTCCCTATCGAATCACAGAATATTTTACTCCCTGTTCGTTCGGCGATAAACTGCTCCATGAAGTCTTGTCAGAATGCATCGGAGAGGTCTTTATGGGCTCAAAATTCATAAAAAACATCTTTGGTATTGAGGAGCTCAAGATATGCCTTTTTGCAATTTTCTTTCCCATCGAAAAAAGTAATTTTCGGTTTTGATTGCACATTCTTGTTCATCTCTTTCAGATCAGGTACTATCTTTTTCAGAAAATACTGTCGTTTCTCGATATCTTTCTCAATAGATATCTCAAGAAGGGTAATATCGGCTTCGTAGTAATGGGTATTATTACGAGCGGATTTTTGCAAGAATCATCGTTTCCAGAGATTATCGGACAAAAAGTTTACCGTGGATTTAGGAAATCCAAGGTGGAGGGCGATTTCCGAGGCTCCGGATATCCCGTAGGTTATGAGATAAAGATACACCTTAATCTCTTTTGGATTCAGTCCAAGTTGTTGCAGTTCTTCTTCCATCGACAGTAATTATTGATAGTTTATAATAATACGGTTTGACTTTATACAGAATGAATATAAAGTCAAGTCGACTCCATGAGTCACAATATTATTTGATAACATTATTCATATGACAGAACTACAATATCTGAGAGATACCTACCTCTTTCGTTCAGGGGCAAAAATAGTTGAAATCGCCCAAAATGAGCATGGGACGTACATTGTCCTCGATCGGACTATCTTCTATCCACAGTGAGGATGACAGCCGAGTGATATCGGGACGATATCGAATCAATCTGGTGTATTTCAAGTGGGAAGCGTTCGTATTGATGAACGGGGCATGGTATATCACTATGGCGAGTTCATGTTATGAAGTCTGAAAAAAAAGGAAACAGTGGATATATTGATAGATGAAGTTGTTCGTATTACAAATGCTCGAAATCACTCAGCAGGACACCTAATCGACGTTGCTATGAAACAGATTGGACTTAACCATCTCGTAGCTACAAAAGGATACCACTTCCCTGAATGAAAGTATGTAGAGTATTCCTGAGTCCTTAAAGAGGCTCCTGATGTCGTTATCGCTCGGCTTGAGCAAACTCTCTCGGATCTTCGAGAGAGAAATATTCCTGTCCGAGTAACATGCGATCCTGTTTGAATAAAGGCCCCCGGAGGTAAGTCTCCACGATATGTAGCATTTGAGTGACACGAATGATGTGGGTGTGGTGGAACACACGTGCGAAGTTCTGCAGAGATTGGTACGATATTGATACGAAAGATTAAGAGCAGGGATGGCGCCATACGGGTGAGCTATTCGGTCGAGTAGTACTATTTTTTGATCTCGATACTCCCCGTTCCTAAAAGTTCTTTTCCATCGATTACGACCCGTATTTCGGAATGTGATTTTTCGACATCGAGAGCATTCCCGTGGAGACGGAGCGAAACCTGAAGAGATTGCTTCATTTTCTCGATTTCTTGGTTCGAAAGGCTTCTTCCGAAATAGTACCCGACAAAGAAACTGCAAGAAATACAGAAGAGGGTAATAAGAAGGAGAGTGAGCTTGTTCATGGAAAAAAGAGAGTTTTTAGATTAAAATAATTTGTCATTCCAAAATCTTTTGACCACAGGAGTTTGTTATGTTAAGTCATTTTGTAGCTCAAAAATTCCGGGATGACAGTCTTTTTTTACATCTGATTCTTCGCTGCAATAAAAGTATTTTCCATAAGCATCGCTACTGTCATGGGCCCAACTCCGCCGGGAACGGGAGTTATGAGACACGTAGACTCGAGTGCTTCAAAATCAACATCTCCTCGAATTTTGCCATTCACAAGGGTGCAGCCAACATCGATAATAGTCGCATTCGGGCGAACCATGTTTTTTTTCACAAGCCCAGGACTTCCAGCAGCGACGATGATAATATCGGCATTTCTGGTAAATTCTGCAATATTTTTCGTGTCCTTACTACAGACAGTAACCGTTCATCCAGCATTCATAAGGAGGAGAGAGAGGGGCTTCCCGACGATATTGCTTTTCCCGATCATGACAATATTTTCCCCTTGTATTTTGACGTCCGATTCCTTCAAAAGCCTCATGACTCCTTTCGGAGTACAGGAAACAAGGTCGGCAGTACCGAGAAAGAGTTTCCCAATATTCTGACTCGTGAAGCCGTCGACATCTTTCCTTGGATCTATTGCTTCGATAATATTATTTGTATTGATGTGGGGAGGGAGGGGAAGTTGTATGATAAATCCATGAATATTTGAATCGTTATTGAGTCATTCGACAATGGTTAGAAGTTCGTCTTCTGTCGTGTCTGCCGAAAATTGACGAAGTTCAAAATCTATCCCTGCTATTTCTGCTGAGCGACCCTTTTGTCGTATATAAGAAAGACTCGCGGGATTATCCCCCAAAAGAACGTCGACAATCCTTGGTTTTGTGGTGAGTGTTTTCGTCTTCTCAAGAACTTCCATGAGAATGGAATGTGCGATTGATTTTCCATCAATAATCATAGTTTCTTTTGTTATCGGGTAAAACGCCTGTATAGTATGGATTTTTTCGCAAATACCAAGTTTTGTTGTTGATTTTTTCCGATTTTCCATACAATTGGTTCCCGAGAAGAATGAAAATCCTATCCTCTCGATGGATGAGTATCCACTATTATTTTTTTTAAAATTTACCGATTATGGCAGCAAATGTATTTATCACAAGTGACACAAATTTTGAACGAGATATTTCGACTTGAGTGGTTCTCGTAGATTTTTGGGCAGAATGGTGCGGTCCTTGTCAAGTTATGATCCCACGTCTCGGAGAACTCGCAACAGCGATGGGAGAATCCGCAAAAATCATGAAAATGAATGTGGATGAGAATCCCGGGACTCCTCAGAAATTCCGTATTATGAGTATTCCTACTATGATTATTTTCAAGGATGGAAAGCCGGTAGAACAGCTCGTTGGAGTCAAGGGGGTCGAAGATCTTCAAACAACCCTCAAGAAGTATATCTAGGAATTGCTGAAAAATATTCCCGGAGGCAATGCTCTGGAGTACGAGTTTTGCATTCAATTCTTCGAACTCCCTCACCTCCAGCTATTGATCTCATGACAAATTCCATATATCACGGACTTTGTAAAAGTTTTATCGAGTTCGTGTGATTATTTTTGAGGAGATTCATCCGTTAATGTTGAATATTATTCCCCTGTTCTTTTAGAAAATCTTCTTCGTGTTATTCGAACTCACTGATCATGCAATATACACCGCCTCGGGAAATTCCTTTTCCCGAGCTTTTTTGCTCGGAGAGAACTTCAAAGATCGGAAAAACCTTCTCGTGTTCGATACGAGAAAGGAAGCGGAAGCTTTTTCGAAAATCCTTTCGTTTATAGCCTGAGAAAATATTTCTCCTTTGTTCGATTTCCCCTGCATTATCGATTTCTTTGGTCGCGAAAACGGATGGTTTGTGACCACGAAAGAACTCTTTGAGGCATCGGTTAATTGGAAATACCATACCGAAAAAAACACGCTCGTTTTCGAAAGAAATGGCGAAGTATCCCCGGAAAAATGCATTACGGCGCTTATAGATTCCGGGTATGTGCATTCAACATTTCTCTCGAAACCAGGAAGTTATAAGAAAGATGGTGATACTATCTCGATCCGGCTTCCATTTGAGGAAAAAGTTGTAGCCTTGAGTTTCTTCGATACCGTCATAGATGAGATTCTCGTCTTTGATACCCATGGGCAGTTCCTTATGAAAAAAGACCATATTGTGCTCACGTCCATACTGGATAAAAGAACCGTCGAAGAAGTCGAGACACGTGACATTTCGAAGAACACTGAACTTTTTCCGCTCCTCGGAAATTCCGAGATCATTTTTATGAATCTCGATTTCTGGGAACCACTCCAGGTGGTGGCGAAAATGTGTCAAGAATCCATCATTTTTGCAGGAAGTAGTACAGAGAAATCCATAGATATCGGCATAAAGGAGATAAAAATATCGTCTCTTCAAGAATTGGAGATGCTTGTCAAAAATTTTGGCAATACTGTCTATTTTTATACAAAACACACCAAGGCACTTGTAAATTTTCTTGAATACAACAATCTGTCATTTTGAAGCGTAAATGAGACATCTATTTCAGGATTGGAGAGTTTTGTTATAGAGGATAGGTATTTTATCGCCGATGATATACTCGGAGACATTTTCATCCGCAATCGCACCAAAAAGAGTATTGTAAAAAATCTTGACCTCCTCCTCGAAATACGACCAAATGATTACGTTGTGCATCGAGATCATGGTGTGGGGATATTTCGGGAAATTGTGGAAAAAGATCTTGGCGGAAATAGACGCGAATATATGTTGATTGAGTACCGATTGGATGATAAGCTCTTCGTTCCGTTGGCAGAGATTCATCGCGTGAGTAAATATATCGGAAATGATGAACCGATCCTTACGCGACTTTCTGGAAACGAATGGAAAAAAACTCTCGATAAAACGAATGAAGATGTGGAAAAAATCGCCAGAGAGCTTCTTGAAACGTATGCGAAGCGACGAATCTCCGAAGGGTTTTCATTTACTCGATATCCAGAACAGGAAGAGCTTTTCAGAAAAAATTTCCCTTATGAACATACACTGGATCAGCAAACGGCTATTGCCGAAATACTCGCGGATATGGAATCACAGAATCCGATGGACCGACTCCTCTCCGGGGATGTCGGATTCGGAAAGACCGAAGTGGCAATGAACGCTATATATCGAGCATTTCTCAATGGGAAACAGTCTATCCTTATTTCCCCGCTTGTTGTGCTTGCATACGAACATATGGAGTCGCTCCAAAAACGATATGCTCCTTTTGGTATTCGGCTGGCGGTCCTGACACGATTCAGCACGCAGAAAGATGTAACCGCCATTCTTTCCGGTCTTCGCAATGGAACGATAGATTGCGTCGTGGCGACGCACAGAATTCTTTCCGAAGGAATTGTTTTCAAGAATCTCGGACTGCTTATCATCGACGAGGAACACAAATTCTGAGTGCTCGACAAAGAGAAGATAAACGCCCTCAAATCCAATATCGACATACTTTCCCTTTCCGCGACGCCGATTCCACGAAGTCTGAATCTCGCTCTTTCCGGAGTGAAGAAAATCTCCGTCCTCACGACTCCTCCGCCACAGAAAAAGCCCGTACATACGATTGTGTCGAAGTGGAGCGAGATGGTTATAAAGGAAGCAGTCGAGAAAGAACTTGCTCGAGGAGGTCAGGTGATATTCCTTCATAATAGAGTGGCTTCGATTGAGTCAATACGAAAGCAACTTACCGGTATTCTTGGTAAACATGTCAGGATTGCCATTGCCCATGGAAAGCTTGATGGTATACAGCTCGAGGATATCATTATCGACTTCAAGAACTCTAAATACGACATCCTTTTGTCGACGACCGTTATAGAAAATGGAGTCAATTTCCTGAATGCGAATACGATTTTCATCGACGATGCCGAAAAATTCGGACTTGCACAACTTCACCAGCTTCGCGGACGTGTGGGACGCAAAGATCAGGATGCGACCTGCTATCTGCTCTATCATAATGACAAACTCGATTCCGATGGGAAGAAACGACTCCTGACCATCGTCAACAATTCCGATCTCGGAGCTGGGTTCGAGATCGCTCTACGGGACCTGGAGATTCGCGGTGCGGGCGATGTGCTTGGCATCAAGCAATCTGGAAAGACCCACGATACAGGACTCTCGCTCTATTTTACCCTGCTTGAAGAAAAGATAGAGGAACTCAGGAATGGAAAAACGGCGGTCAAAAATGACTGCAAAATAGAACTCGATATCTCGTACTTCATAGACAATGATTTCTTCGACTCGGAGCTCGATAAGATCCGGTTCTTCCGAAATATCGAGTCGATCGACACGCTCGAGGACCTCGAATATACCCACCAGACATTTGAAGAGGCAAATACAACACTCCCGGAATCCTTCGAGAATCTCTTCCTTCTCCTCCGTGCTCGGGTGATTTTCCGGAAGTTCGGAGTGACCTCCCTTAAGAAAATCGGTTCTAGCTACGTTTTTGAGCTCGATCCTGCTACGGAGGTACCGATGGTGCGCAAGTTCCTAGAACTCGATACTACGGGTGATTTTACGCTGATTTCTATACATAAAATAAAAGTTGATGTCAAGAGATTCCGGGGAGACAAGGATTTCTTGGAAAGTTTATTGCCCTCGCCCCCGACTCCTCTCCCAAAGGAGCGAGGGGAGAAGTAATAAAAAATGTCATTCCGGACTCCGATCCAGAATCTTCCATTTTTCTGAAGATAAATACAAAAGGAAGATCTGAGCGAAGTCCATCCTTTAGTGGCTGAAACAAGTTCAGAATGATAAACAAGGGCGCTTAGATTATTGCTGAAGAATGCTTCACGATCAACATCACCCCATCGTCCGCATCGATTCCCAGGATCGAGTGGGCGATTTTTTCCTCTGTGAGGAAGCTATAGAAACTGGACATTTTTTCTCGAAACTTGATGACGTCGTCGATGACGAAAAATCCTCCATTTTTCAGCAGTGGATAGGAGAGCTGGAAGAAATCAAGCGTTCGTTTCTTTTGCCCGTCGATGAAAATCATATGGAAGGATTCTTTCGGGAGTTTCGGGAGCTCCACGAGCGCGTTTCCGAAGATGAGTGTGGCGATATCGTCCATTCCGGTCTGTTTGATATTCTCCACGGCTTCATTATAGGATGGAAGGGAATAATCGATGGAGGTCATTTTTCCTCCGTTTGCACGAAGAGCCATGCAAAGGTGAATGGTCGAGTATCCGTTCGCAGTTCCGATTTCGAGCAGGTTCTTCACCCCGCCGATATGGATCATGTCCTTCAGAAACCTGGCGTTTTCGTCGGAGATATTGGGGATAGTGTTCGCGAGACCGTGAGCACGGAGGTCGATGAGGAATTGTTGGATGTTCATGAATGAAAAATAATAGAATGATGAATGAGAAAGAGTATAGGTGATAGAGCGGGTATGTCAAAATTAAAATCCGATTATTCTCTTCATTGTGAATTATCACTATTCGTCTTTTAAATTGATAAAATTTTTGATTTTTCCCGATTTCTCCCTATTATCTATCGGCGATTTCAGGAATATTCATCTATTTCTGTATTCTTTTAGCTTTATCATTTTAGCCTCTTACTCTTCTTTATGGCAAATATCGATCACGCACCGAGCAAATACATGCTCAATCTCCTTCATGTACTTCCTGCTTTTGCAGACGAGTCGGAACTTCGTTTGAACTCTATCGTAGAGGTGAATTCCTCTTCACGAAATAAATATGAAATCATCACCGAATCCGGACAGTTGAAACTTGATCGAGTTGGATATTCTTCCATGATGTACCCATTTACCTATGGGGCTATTCCTTGTACATGGGATGAGGATGGAGATCCGCTTGATATTGAGATCGTCAATGTTGATGAACCGCTCATTCCTGGTTCTCTCATAGAAGCCCGAATCATCGGTATCATGAAATTTGTGGACGGAGGTGAGGTGGATGACAAGGTTATTGCCGTGCTTGCTGACGATAAACGCCAGGATCACATCACGAGCTACGAACAGCTCGGAGCTCATTGGCAAAAAGAGACAACCCACTATTGGGAATTTTACAAACACTTGAAGAAACCGGGAACCGGAAATGTCGTAGGATTCTACGGAGTTGATGAGGCTGTGAAGATCATCAAGGAGTGTGAACAGCGGTACAAGGAAGTATACGCTCCGAAGTTTGAAGTCTAATCCTGTTACCTATCATCATATGAATGCTGTGCCTCCAATAGAACCAAGCTCTCCAGTGTATCCAAGACAGCAAAGAGAACAACAATCACAGAAGTCATTTGTACTGCGAAAGAGTTCCAAGGATTTTGGTAAATATGATCAATACTATGGTACCACTCTTCAATTATTTCTTGAGAAAAGAGATCCTACCGGGGCTCGTGATAGCATAAAGCACTCCGGTCTTTCTGCGTTGAGTGTCAAAATTGGAGCCTACATGCTCATATATTCTTGGCTCTGGAATGAGCTTTCTGTGACAGATGTTTCCGAGGTTACGCAAACACGCGTATCCAGGGTGCTGTGATCTATTAAAAAGTTTCTCACCGATAGAACCCCGGAATTTCAGTCCCTCATGACAGAATTGGAGGATGATATCTCTTGGTGGTTTGAATGAGCAATGAAGGGGGTAGTATCTGAAAATCATTATCGGGAAATAGGGTGAGGAATCATGCCTCTACCATTGCTCTATAGAGAATTCCCTTCCGGGGCTCCGGAAGGGAGTCCACTCTCGGGAAGGTTGCATGAAATATTCCAGAGGAGTACTATGGAAATTCCCCCCACACTCTAGTCGACACGGTATATAGAAAACACAGAGGACAATCCGCCTCGCGGGATTTAAAAAAACCCCACTTTGTGAGACGGAGAATATGTGGTATATTTTCAGATGATTCTACGTATTGAAAATACCAATAAAAAAGTCAAATCTTTTTTTGAAACGTTTCTAAAAACTCTTATCTTTCCCCTCAAAAATGTTTTGCAAAAATACCTAAATATGATACTATAGAAGGGAATTTCCCTCGTATCAATTTTTTCAAAATTATGAACTACTCCCGATTTCAAAAATGACTCTCTTCATTTTTGATTTTTTCCATTCTCTTCCTCCAGACTTTCGAGGTTCCCATGCTCGATTCCACCAGAGCAGAGGCCAAGGTGAATACCGATCTCGTATCTCTCATCGTGGACGAGGATATCTACTCGGGTATCGTCCGAGCGAAGATCTCGCAGTATGCCAAGGATGTCCAGGCGTATCTTCCGAGTACGCGAGTGGTCATAGTTCCCGTTTCTCGGACAGCGAATCCCTTCACGATAGCTTCCACCAACGAGAAACTTTTCTATGAGGGGGACGGAGAGGGGCTTTCCCGTCTCGTCGGGACTATCCTCATCGGAGAGGTTCCGCTCCCGGTCGTGCACAAAGAGGGAAAGGCTTTCATGAGTGTGTACCCATATGTGGATTTCGACTCCAAGAGCTTCTTGTATGACCAAACCAAGAAGAGCTACGATTATACTACCAAGATATTGATCAACGAGAAGCCAGAGATTTGGCACTCGGTGATACGCCCAAATACCGGAAATGAATCCAAAAACAAGGACGAGCTCGTGCTCTTTTTAAGTAAGACACATGACTTTTATAACAAACAGGGGCTTTTTTCGGACGCAAATACGAAGAAGGAACCACGGGTTTTCTACATGGATGCCTTTCATGATCAGGAAGCGAGTAGTCCCGATATGTGGAAATCCTATAATCTCTATCTCGACAATATCGAGGATATCGCCTACCGACGGTTCAATAAATACCTCGCCAGAAAGCTCTACGATGCCTCGCAGGGATTTTATAGCCTAAAAAGCACGGATGTAACCGATCCGACCATTAAGAGTATTCTGGAAGCCAATTCCGGTGCTACTATGAATATATCCAATGCTCCGGATATCACGACCAAGGATATCATCGAGAAATCCGTGAAGCAGTTTTTTGAAGTGTTCAATGCGAAATACATGGGAGATGTCCTCCGCTACGTTCACAATACGGGACGATATGGGGACGCGAACAATGTCCGGGTCGACAGTACTCCGGTAGTCATCGCCAAAAAGGACCTCTTCATGAGAACATCTCTGAAGGATATGAACACCTCCCTCGAATGAGCGATCGACCATCTCGTGCGGACAAAACTTGCGGATCCTATCAAGGTGGCAACGGGATATAAGGTTACAACCGATAGCTACGTTGCATCCAGCACGACCATAGGAGGTTCGTCTCCATGGGGTGGTTCTGCCCTATCAACGACTGATTCTCTCCAAAAAAACACACAATATCGAGAATATAAAAACTACTTGTTTGGGCAGGAAGCCAACACTTTGACCGATGCCAAACAATGTACCATTGTTCGCGGAAGCACGCTCAAAGTGGAAGCGAATCGCGGATATGATATTAATAATGCTGAAAAAGACGTCAATTTTCTCAATGCTGATCGTCCGGGCGGTTGATGTTTTGTGGGCGGAGTGCCCGCGGTAAATAGCTACTGGTGAGGGAATTCTCCACTGAATCTCGATCAAAATGCGATAAAAACATGAGCAATCGTCCTCAAACCTCATACATACAACAACTTTGTGTTTTCCATCTACGACATCCTTGGATCTCGGGAATTGTCAGCAACCTCATCGCTTCATACCGGAACTCCGCTTGACTGTCTCCAGAATAATATGCTTTTACAACCGTATATAGAGAAGACAATGGATAGTCGTGGATTCGAGAAATCCGTTGGTTGGCCCACGGAGACCAATGGGACACATTTCAGTTGTATTACCGAACATCAACAACTTACGACACCATTTTCAGATTATTACACATATCAAAAGAACGGATTTCCTGCTGAGTCAAAATGTACCGTGTCCATACTCGAACTGGATGGAGTTGTTGTAAAAAAATCGGGGAGTTATTGTCCAGAGAAAGACGGAGTAGAAAATATAACAAAGCTTTATGCTTTCAAGACTCTCACTGGTTCCATAATGGAGCATGTATCCCCAACCGATGAGGAATACGGATTGGAACTCAAACAGATGGTCACCCCTTCACTCCCATCCGATCGCGATCGTTATGTTGATTACCTCGGAGCGAATGCTGTCTATCAAAAGATAGTCTACCCAAATCTTTTCCGGATCACTCTTTCTGGATCTGAGCTTAATTATCCAGGAGCACAGACCCGAATCAAAAATCTCCTTGATACCAAGACCGCAGAGATCAAAGCACTTGGTGGAGATATTGACCTCTACGGCATCCTTTCCGGTGATGAAAAAGCTCTCAATGCCGTCATAGAGTGAGTACTCTGGAACAATATGCGCAATGCCACTCTCAAGTACAGCAATACACTGGAGAGGAGTCTCAATATCGACGGAGAAAAGAACATCAGTGCAAATAATACCAAGAATGATTACGAGATCGCCTATCTCGGAGCTCCGGGAAATGCTCAGAACATGTATCTGAAAGTCGATCCCGAGGCAAAGTGACCATTTCCCAAAGAGATTTCCGACATCCTCGACAAGGTTAATACCTACCATGGAACCATTGACGGAAGTAATATTGCCAATGTTTCGAATGAATCGGAATTCAAGTGTGGTCCGCCAGAAGGAGTTCCTATCTGGGAATGGCTTCCAGCGATATTCTGTTGGCTCGGAACTATTTTACCTCCGACGATCGGTGCAGGAAGTTGCGGAGGAAAAACGATCGGGGACAAAACTGCGAGCACATTCGCAACTCCTATCAATGCCCTCGATCGCAATCAAAACGGCGTACTCGACGGTTATGAGCTGATCGGGAGTCCTTCGGGAGAGATCAGACTCCAAAATCCGGAAAAAATCTTCGGATACAACGAAACCATACCGTTGACCGCTGAACTGACTCAGGCAGGGAAGATTATCGATATCGATGACTTCAATGTCGTTTCTTTCGAGCTCAAGAAATTGGCTCTTGCCTCTACGGGTGCGAGCAGTTCGCCGACCGTGGTATACGATCGGGAAAGCACGGGTGACCTCGCCAATATTGCCAATATCAATCCGTACATCACCTTCAAGCCACTCGGGGTTCGTGCCAACCACGGTATCGCGAGCTACGCTTTTTCGAGCAAAGATACGGATATTAACGTCGTATTCGATGCACATATCCTGACCCGGGATCGATATGGGAAAACGATTGTGGACAAGACTGCTACACCGGTGACATTTACTGTTCGATCTCTTCGTATCGCGGTCGAAAGCAAGATCAAGAACGGAGATTCTTCATTTACATCCAGTTCTGTTATATCTGCTGGAAACTCCAACGGTATCCTTTTCCATCTGAGTAAGATTAACAAAGATCAAAAAGTACTTGCAGAGAGTTTCCCGTATACGCTCAATGTGTATGACGATATAACCAATAAGTCTGTTTTGAGCCCCATCAATATCATTAAAAATGATTATCTATTCCGTGATACCGTTGTACTCAATACCTCATGAGTGTATCGCTTCGAATTCACCGATAAGAGTGGTATTCGGGGATTTACGACTATCACCGTACTTCCGGCACTCCCCACCAAGATAGAAGTGACTCCTGCGTCCAATATTTTTATCGCAGGTCAAAAAACGACCATCATGGTTCGGATACTCGATAGCTTCGGGAACCTTGCCCAAGGGGAAGTGTATAAACTCACAGGGTCTGTATCGGGAGGCGCTGGTTTCATAACTCCTGAGAGCCAGACGCCGACAAACACCGTGAGTACCAATGTGATCCAAGGATATACGAGCTTCGAGGTTACCGCTCCGCAAACGAGCAATGATATCAAGCTCTCTTTCCGGATCGATCGGGCAAATATTGCTTCCGATACTGTTAAACTTTAATCCATTGACTTCGCCAAGATTGCCATAGAAGTTGCGGATAAAAATAATATCGTTGTTTGAAAAGATAAGCATAAGATAGCCATCAAGATACAAGACAAGAATAATCAAATCGTGGCAGGATATAACGGGATCGCTTCTCTTGATTTTCCAAAACTTTCCGGATCGTTCAGTACTCCGTTCGTTCATATAAAAAACGGGGTTTCCGAGGGGGATATCTTCCTGACCCCTGGATATGTTGCCGAGAAAAGTCTCCGTATTCAGGTCCAGATTCCTGGTATCGACACGGTGGAATGAGATACAGTAAACATCCTGCCGGATGTTCCGATGAGCTTCGAGTTCGCGACTGCAAATGACCGCATGGAAGCACGCGAGGGAAATACGGAAAATACCCGAGCCACACTCTATGATCGTTATGGAAATATCGCCTACAATACGCTCGGATATCGTCTCATGGTCAATATCCCGCTCGAATCGCAGAAGTATGCAATCCTTGCGTCCGATGAAATTCCTTCCGTTTCTTCGGATATTTCCCGTGCGACATACGCCTTTTCGGGAGGTATGTTGGATTTTACCCTTGGAACGACTGCACTTCCTGGGAAAGCATACATTATTGGAACGGTAGTTCCAGGACTTGAGTCCAACACGTTCGACATCACCGACAAATCGGATAAGACGCTCACAGTCACAGGTATTTCACAGAACGTTGCCTTCCTGGATACCTACTATGTTTTCAACAAATCGAAGATCGACAAGATCCGTTACGATGCACAGTACACTACGCTTCTCGGTGGAGAATACGGTGATGTGACCGTGCCCGAGTATCTCGGAGGAGAGATTCTCTTTAATCACGATTCCAAATCCCTGGCAGTAACCACCCTCCTCAACAATCCTTGGCAGAATAAAACTTTGTTCGGATTCACACCGGCAGGGAAATATTCCGTTTGAAATAATAAAGATGAGACAAGTTCCCTCCAAACTTCCATCGGAGATGACGGAACCAAGAGCTATGTCTCTTTCTATGATTCCTATCGCAAAGAATACATCGCACGTGCCTGGCTCAATCTCAATCCCGATGTGACGAGCTATATTCCTTGTTCCGGTACCGGTAGGGATATCTCCGACTGTGCTCTTGCATCGAATACGACCGTATTTCTAAAATGATTTGATGACAATGTTGCCACAACGACTGGCGATGATGGACTGACGCTTTTTTCAGCGATGAAGATACCGCTCCTCCGGGTATATAAGAGCGGAAAGATAGAAAAATACCCTGGTGTCGGGATAGAGCTTGATGATACCGTTTCTTCCAATCTTCTCGGCATGAAACTTGTTTCAAATGGAGCCGATATCGGATATCTCGGAATCAAATTTTCGAGCGATTCCGTTGCTATTACTCCCTCGTCTCGCCTCGCTTCCACACTTGCGGCATATAAGAACGGACTGGTGTTAGAAACTCTCTCAAGTCGATACACTCCGAGAAAAACCCATCTCGGTATATCGTCAAAAGGATCGGAATGAGTGACTTTCTCCTTCAACGAAACTTCCACAAATACGATCGGTACGCTCGACGAGACCTATCTTGCAAAATCTGGACAACGCGGACTCGAAGAGTATCCGACAAAAACAGGTATCGGATGGGAAGGGACGAATCGGATGCTTCTCGAAGTAGCAGCCGGAACTACCGCCGGAAACGCCACGAAATTTTATCAGACCTTTTCTACTATTGTCCTCGGGGATGCAGTTTCGCACCTTCCAAAAGGAGCGACGAGCGGTAATTTCGATCATACGATCGGGACACAGATTGCGACAGGAAATGGCGAACAAATAGAATCCTACAAAACAATCGATGCAAATGGCGACAGTGTACCGGATATCGTGGTATTTTATGAAAGCGGGAAAATCCAGCTCCTCATGAATTATGGCGGATCCTTCCGGGATATGGGCTATCTCGCCTCCGTTTCCGATGCCGGGAAATGACGTAAAGGAGTCGGGGATTTCTTTGGTGATCATTATGAAGATATCGTTCTCGTGGATGGTAAATGAAAACTCATCGTTCTCGATAATCAATCGGGGAAATTTACGCGAACCGTTCCTTCTATTCTGTCGGGATCGGGAACTCCGGACGGACTCCATGGATACGCCCAACAGTTGGAAGTATTCGATATGGATCATGACGGTCGAGCCGACATCGTGACCATGGACGATTCCGGAGAAATCAACATCCTCTACGGAGAAGTTTCTGCAAACGGAGCACATATTTTCAGGAAACACCTCATCGAGAAGGGGCTCGGACTCCGACTCTCCGGGGAAGTACGAAGCGATGGTGGAGCCTTCTCATATGCAGGACTCACATTTCCGACCCAAAATATCGGACTCCAGAGAAAAGCTCTCGATCCCGATGCAAACACAGGCACCTTGAATCAGGAAATGATCGATAATCTCATCTACTATCAATACGCCTATGGTTCCGATAATGCCGTAGCAGTCGGAAATAATCAACAAACCGCTCTGCAATCGGCGGTCGGAAACGATCCGACAACGGGTACTCCCGACACACAAGCAGCAAACAATATAGCAGCACTCATAGAAAAAACTCGTACCATTGCAGGACCGGGAAATACCGATTTCAGTGCACTCGAAACCTCTACTCGCGATGCTAAGACAACATTTGTCCGCTCCGTTTTCGCGGAGTGAAAGGGGTTGAAAGTCGAGAAAACCTACAAGCTCCTGACAACTGCCACGCGCGATACGCTCCAAGCAGGCGATAAGGTTCGAGTCAGCATCACTCTTACCAACTCGGGAACCCGAGCATTTTCCGATGCGATCTATCTCGATTCCAACGATCACAATCTCTTTACTCAGGATCAGAATGGGAACTATGCCTTTGCAAAGGGAACTACTCCTGCGGTACAGAAACCGCTCAAGTACTTGACAGATGGGGATTTTGACTACGGATTCGATCTCGGGACGATCGCTCCGGGAGAGACGGTCAAGATAGAATACATCATCACCGGAAATCCGACATCGTATGGGAAAATGAATGTGGGACTTCTCGAAAAATGAGAACTCGGAGACGATATCTATGGAGATGTGAGTCTTTCGCCGAACAATGCCTGTGGAGGCGAGCTCATCATGTGGCGATCCGTGGAACCGTTCACTCCGCTTGCTCGCAATTACCAGAAAGGAACTAAGATATTCACGGACAATTCCGTGCTTCCCGAGGAACTTCAGAAAAATACCATCGATACCGACAAAAACGGGATCCCCGACTATATCGACGAGCTCATCAAGAGCGGAAAGGGCGATATCTCTCTCCTTCAAAAATACTCCGAATCGGAACTTGCAAAATATAACATTGACAAGAATGGGAATAGTATCCCCGATCGCGGGGATACCAAAGGATCCAGAGTGGCATCCTACGACCCTGCAACCGGAAAGATAGAAATCGGAGGACTCACTTCCGGAAATATCGATGCCATAAATGGGCAGATTGACGAAGTAGTAAAATGACTCGGATGCGGATTCGGATGAGGAGGATGTATCAGTACTCCTCTGAACTGGGCACCGCTTGCTCCAGGTTCCGCTCCGACAGCATTTGGGTACCCATTGGCACCGCTTATACCAACTACCGGTGTGCCTGTATTTTCCATGTTTACTTTCTGTGGTCCACAATCTCCTGTGACTTGGCCGCCATGCCCTATCGGTGCGGGAGGATATTTCGGATATTCCCCAGGACCATTTCGTCTTTTTATAACTCCGACCATCACAGGTGCAGTAGGTACCGCTGTATGTTTCTGAGACAACGGCGGAGCCGGATTGTCCCCACCTCCATGAGTTTCTCCAATAGTTCCATGAGGGAACTGTATCGTCGCAGCGAAATCGCTTGCAAGTTGTAAGGATGACGGTTCCGATGGAGACGCTGGATCTCTCGGACTCGGCATGAGCAGTGGGAATTCGTACGTCAATGCCAATGCGTGCGTGAAACTCTCCGGTACCGGGAAAGACACGGCACTCCTCCCCGAAGACAGGAGAAATATTGTTGCGTATGTGCGTGGCGATACTTCCCGTCTCCCCGAGATCAATGCGAGTATGACGCGATGAGGACTCTCGAGCTTCTCTGTCGGACCGCTCGTGAGCATCGGAGCGAATAGTCGAGGAGATTCCAGTTTCGACGTTTCCATCGATTCTGCCGCACTCAAGAACTTCGATTTCGGAAGTATCCTCAAGATCAAAAATACCCGCGTATCCGCATTTCCTGATTTCCTCATGGAATGGGCAACGCGTCAGTTGGAAGAGGTAGTGAATAAGCTCACGAGCCTCCCGACACTCTACGTCATCTTCCCGGATTTTACGGGATTCGATCTTTCTGGGTATAAGGATTTTCCAAAGAAGTTCACAGAAGGAAAATCTGCGGATAAGACTGATTATACTGCATCATTACAAGAAAAATCACCATCTAACGATATGCTGAATGGAGCCGTATCGGGGTACAATTGATTGGTGAATAACAATGCCGATACCATCAATTCGTTCGGGAAAAATATCTCCGGGGTCAAGGCGGCGTACGATTTCATGTCCCACCTCCCGCTCCTGAATCTCGAAACCGAGATGGTAGATATCTCTGTTCCATGGCTCTCGTTCGAAGAGATGGACAAATGGCTCATAGATGCCAAACTCAAGCAGAAACAATGGAAAACGGAACTCAGTTCCAAACAGGAAAAGTGGTCCCGACTCGGGACGGCAAGCGGCGCAGATCAGCAGGTGATTCTCCGAACCGAAGGACTCCTCTCGACGCTTCAGGAAAATATCAACGTCATAGAGGATTACAAGAAATTCCCGGAGAAACTCCAAAAGTACCTCACTTGGAAGGAACGATATGCGAGCCAGCTCCTCTGTAACATCGAAGCTATCGAGTTCATGATGGGCGGATGGATCGGTGACAATGGAAAACGTTTCCGTACCTGGGTAGAGCTCTATATTCTCATCAAAGCCATTCTCAAGGCATGGCAGGCAATTCCTGATCTCTTCACAGGGTATGCACAGGAGTGTGCGACTTGTAACAATGAGCGATACGACTTGAAACAATTCATGTTCAAACTCATATCGGCGATCATCCCGAAGATACCGATTATCCAATTCCCAAAGTGGCCGGATATCTGGCTCGATCTTCACAATATCCGAGGTGGGCTCAATATCCTTATGCCGGAGTACCATTTCAACTTCGTTCCGATGATATTGCCGGAGTTGCCGGATCTCCGTCTGCCGGATGTTCCGACTCTCGGGGTCGGACTTCCGAGTCTCCTCGTACTTCCGAGACTTCCGAATCTTCCGAATCTTCCGGATCTTCCAAGTCTTCCAAGTATCAAACTCCCCGATCTCCCACCGCCACCGACGATCCCGAAACTATTTGCAGGTATCGCTGCGGTTCTCGAGATATTTAAAATCGTCGCCAAGATTCTCTGTGTCATGCGAACCAATCCGTTCGTCCCAGAGTGGAGAGCGGGGGATCAGATCGCACAGATAACCGAGCGACAAGGCAAACTTCCGATCGACTTCCTGAATATAGAATTCCCGAACTTCTCACTTTCCTTTATAGATGCTATAAAGGTAGGAAGTTTCGTGAACCTCGAAATGGATATCGATTTCATCGTCGCGATGTCCAAAGCGACCCTTGATCCACTCAATCGATTCACCAACGACTTCTCCAATATCGGTGCTATCCAGATTCCGGATGTGAATCTCCAAAATACCATTCCGAGCAACGTAGAAGTGACGGTCGGGAAACCGGAATCATATAATGAGAAGAATGCAAATCCTACAAAAAATGAGATAATGACCTATCTCCTTGGAAAGCTTTCGTACGAAATCGCTCAGAATCTGGTAGCACTCAATACCTATATTGCCAAGCATGCCAAAGAAGAAACAACGGTCGAGGGGCTTCGTGGTATCCTCACCGAAAATATCGGACTCCTCCGTGCCTCTCACGATGCCAAAGTGATCGCCATCGCGGATTCTCTCCAGAAGGCCGTAACCTATCCAGGGGACAGTGAAAAGAAATTCGTACAGGATCTGGAGAAACAAAATACTGACAAATTCCGTCTCCTGAAAGACTACGTCAAGGGGGAACAAGCGGAAACACTCCGTCTCAAGACGGAAATCGATACTATTCTCCGAACTGGCGTTCTTGACAAAGAAACTACCCCCTCGTTCGTATCGATCGGTGCCGAACATATCAAGACTCAGGCGCTCTCGACGGACCATGGATTCTCTGACAGCCTCAAGACCCAAATTCTCGCAACCAACGACCGCATACTTCCGAGCATGAAACAGATACGGAGCGGAGGAGTGGATGCGGAAATGAAGGAGATACAAGCTATCGGATCGGATCTCGTTTCTCGTGTCGATACAGGACTCACTTCCTTTGCAAAAGATCTGAAGAAAAACGATTCCATTCATCGTCTCGCCTATGCGGACAGCACCAAGACACTTCTTTCTCTTTCTTCGACCGATGGAGGAAATGTACTGAATTCTATTACAACAAGTCTGACAACAGATACTTCCGGAGGTTCTTCCGCCAATAGTCCCGCATATCAGTATGAGGGTATCTATATACTCGACAAAAACCAGAAACAAGTACGACTCTTCGACTATACTGACGGTGTAGACGGAACCGAGGATCTGGTGTATCTCGATGCCGATAAAGACGGAGATGACGATATCCTCTATCGAATGGACAATAGTCTCTATCTGAAGCAGAACTTCGACAAAACCCTCTCTGCCCAACATATCTCCGATTCTCCCAAGATACTGTATGCAGATGAATTTCTGCACAAGGATGCTGTTTCTTCTGACGTGCTGGCAGCACCGAATCATTTTGAGGAAACCTTCAGCAACTCTCGCGAGATTAACTTCTCATTTCTGCCTGCCAATATGAATTCGGATAATCTTATGAGGTTTGAGTACTACGATTATGTCGATCGTTTCGACAAGATTAATTCCTGAGAAAATGCTCTTTCCATAGCTCCGGAAACACCGATTCATAAAGTTGATCTTGTTCCCGATCTCCTCAGTGAGACAACTTTTGACACCTCGCATACAGGATTTGTAGGACGAAAAAATATCGCATCATTTTGACGTGGATTATGAGAGGCAACGGTTAGCATGAACAGTTATCAATATATCACCCCTGATACCAACGGTATAACAAATCCGATTATCATCGCTGAGGGGCGTACCGTGTATACGGATGCGGGAGGTGCGACGATTTCATACACGTTCGACGGTGATACTATCGTTCACACTCTCAGATTTGAAGCACGAACCAATTATGAATTCCTGAAAAATGCAACCATATCGGTACAGAGCGGAAAATTGTATCTCTTCAAGGCATCGCAGGAACAAAAGACCGTCAATATGGCAGATATCTTCGGTATGCCCGTGCTTCCGGAAACAAAGGTGGAACTCCCAAATAAGAGCAGTTATGTCACCTTTTCGTATTTCGACGGCGGTAGCATGATGTTAGATGGTCCAGGAACCTATCAGTACTATCCACTCGGAAAGAAAAAACAAGAGTATAATGTTTCTATTTCCGCTCAAAATGATTGGTATTATGCTCGGCTCTCTTCTCTTCATGGAGGAGTCCAAAGCACCGTAGCTTCACTTCGTCTCCTCTCTCCTCAAAACGAAGCAGATACCGAAGGACCATTCATTACTTATGGTGATACGATTCGTGTTCCCGTGTATCAAGAACAGTCGGTAAATATGAATTCTTATATCGACGATATATCTCCTCTCGATAATATCTGGATGGACATGGACCTGACCAAAGATTCCGATGGAGACGGAGATACCACAAACGATAAAGATACCCTCGATCCTTCCAATCCTTATGGCGTAAAGAAGGGAAATACGATCTACGATTTCAAGATAGGCCCATTCGATACGCTCTTCACCAAGAAAGTCCGCCTCTATGCCGAAGATGGAAATGGAAACATCTCCTCAAAGGATCTGACGTTGACGGTCTATTCGCCCGTACCTACGATCCAGTCGCTCTCCTGAGCTCTCGTGTCGGGAAACTTGAATGAAGTTCTCTCCGCGGAACCTGTGGATATATTCCGACTCAGAAACGGAGTGCTTTCCCGCATAG
>JAQTWO010000070.1 GCA_028689245.1 Candidatus Altimarinota bacterium
ATGTTGGTCTTGGATTCACGGATGTTGGTCTTGGATTCACGGATGTTGGTCTTGGATTCACGGATGTTGGTCTTGGATTCACGGATGTTGGTCTTGGATTCACGGATGTTGGTCTTGGATTCACGGATGTTGGTCTTGGATTCACGGACGACGAACTACTATTCATAGATAAATAATGAGGACGTTGAGCCTCACTATTTATGAGTTCACTATTATACAACATTTCATTTTTTGCTAAAACACTCGCATAGTGTCATACATTTCCAGATGAAATAAGTAGCACCAAGATGCTATTTATGGACACCTTCTTTTTATTATTTTTCATAAAATATATTATTAGTAAGACTCAAACTTATTAGACAACAACATTATATCAAAATATCAATAAAAATCAAGTATTTTTACTACTATATACTTCCTCAGAAAGCTCTTCGTAATCGGTAAATTCCAGATATTTTCTGAACCGAATTCAGTTATTTCAAAAGGTTCAAACTTCAGAAAATTCTAGAGGCTCCCGAAGGCAGTCAGAGAAGGGGTAATCCTCTGGAGGGACAGGATCGTTGTAGAGATGTAGCAGTGCTACATCTCTACTTCTTCTCCACCAACCTCCCTTCCGTATACTTCATGAGAACACTATTCATAAGCGTCTGATAAGGAACTCCTTCCTGGGCAGCGATGATACGGAGTCGGTTATAAGTGGGAGTACGGGGTTTCAAAGTAATGGATTTGCGAGAAATAGGGGTATTGTGAGCAGCTTCAACAAATTCTTGGATAACTTTCGGATCCGTCACAGATACCCACCCCCCCCTCTTTCTGTGGATCGGATCATTTCTTTTGTCTCTTCATCATCATCTGACAAAAAACCTTCGTCATCCTGATAAGTAGATACGGTCTTATAATCTATTTCTTGGCTCATATAGGAGAAAGTTAGGAGCTAAACTTTTTTGTTGCCTGACGACTTCGAGCGGTAGTTTCTTTGTTACGCTCAGAATAACAGGATTATTTTTCCAAACTACACAAGAAAATAATATCTAAAATTTCGGCTGTCTATACTCCTCAGGGACCGGATCCCACCATTGTTTAATTCAAAGAATAATTTTAAATCTAGCATCTAATCCTCCAACGGAACAATCACTAATGTGAGGGTTATTTGGATCATAATATGTTGTAAGGAATTCAATATTTTTTACTACATCTAATGTTGGTATCCATGAATCGGAACCAACGTACCAAAGACTGTGACCAGATTTCTCAAATCATGCGGATTGAACACGTGGGTGTCCACCACCCTGGCGTCGCTTGTGGTGACCCTCTATCCAGATAAGATCGGGCATAAAGATACGACGAAGGCATTCACATAAGTAAATACCAAGATCTGTGGCAATCGATCGCATCATAGGGTCGAGTGCGATGCGAAACATATATTCATTTATCGCTCCGACGTCTTCGTACTTGAGTCCTTTATCTTCAGGAAATTTGAGCCTCTCACTTATTTCCTCCATTGCTTGTTGTTTGCTTGGAAGTATATATATACGGTAATCAGCACAGAGATCGAATAACCAAAGATCAAGCTTTTGCAGGCTTTCATAGGTATAATCAAGCTCTATTTCTCTAGGTATTATCTTCCTGAGCTCATTGATACGAGCTGGAAGTTCCTGTAAAAATCCATGAAATATCGAAAGTGCTTCTTTTTTGGTTCCAATTTTGTGTTCAAATGGTTCGAGGCCTATGTAATCATAAATATGATACCCCCTTGTATGGATATCTGAGAGGATGCTCAGGTTATTCATGTTATTCATGGGGCATGATTGATTAAAATTTAAAATCTTTTGAGGCTGTAAATATAGTTTTTACGCATCGAAAACTGTGATTATTTTTCCTTTTTTCTCCCCCTCTCCTCGGAAGGAGAGGGGTCGGGGGTGAGGGATCTGCGAGGAAATTGGTGAAAAGTTGTAGAGATGTTTCTGAGAAACATCTCTACCCACTACAACTCACACAAGCCTCCCCCACTTCCCCACTCAAACTTCGGACGTAGTAAACCGTCTTGATTCCCTGTTCCCAGGACTTCACATAGTATCCGTAGAGTTCGGCAGGACTTACCTTGGCTGGGTCTATCATCCACTCGAAGCTGATAGACTGGTCCACCCACTGGTAGATGACGGACATCATGTCTATGACGTCGTTCATATCCATGTTGATGTACTCCTTGTAGAGCCAGAAGTTCTCGGGAGCGAGCTTCGGTGCGACACGCACGGTCGGAGCGGAGAGATTGGTCTCGACAAAATACTTCTTGTAGATTGGAAGGAGAGCCGCAGTTGTCCCGACGATACCAGCTGTGGATGTATTCGGTGCTGGAGCGGTATGATACCCGAATCGTACTCCATGCTTTTTCATGGCATCGAAGAGATCTGCCCATTTCTGACCCATTTTCTTCTCTCGCACGAACCATTCTCGGTTGTGACCGAGGAGGATTCCACGATCATATTCGGATCCCTCGTATATCGGATATGCCCCTCGCTCTGCTGCGAGTTTCACGGAAGAATCATAAGTATAGTATGCGTACTGCTCGAAGAGGTCATCGACGTGTGCACGAGCCTCGGGAGAATCATACGCCATCCCATGAGTTGCGAGGTATTCTGCGAGTCAGAGGTACCCGATTCCGATAGAACGATACTTCATAGCAGTTGCTTCTGCCTCTTTGATCGGATAGTAATTGAGAGTTATGACATTATCAAGGATTCGTGCCACCACAGGAAATGCTTCTTGCATGACACTTTCTTCGAATACTTTTGCCACATTGATAGAAGCGAGGTTACATACCACGAGGTCCCCTGGTTCGTATCGGAGGATGATTTTCCCGTCCTCGATCGTCTCCTCGATGAACTTCGTCGGAGAAGTGTTCTGTTGTATCTCGGTACAAAGATTGGTGGTATATATCATCCCAGCGTGTTTGTTTGGATTGAGCTGGTTGATGGTATCTCGATAATTCACATATGGCATCCCGGTCTCAACAGTGGTCTTGAGGAACTTCTTGAAGAGGTCCTTGGCTTTGATAGTGGATTTGAGTTTGATCCTCTCGTCGGCTTCAAGAGCGGTATAGAATTCTTCAAATTCCTGAGAATAATGATCTTGGAGATTCTTTCCAGTCACTCGATGCACTTCGTTTGGATCGAAGAGTGTCCATTCTCCGTCTTCTTTCACTCGTCGCATGAACAAATCCGGAACACTAATCGCCGGGAATATATCGAATGCCTTAGAGCGAATGTCTCCGGTCTCAGTCTGGAGATCGAGGAAATCATAGATATCACGATGCCATATATCGAGCGTCACGGAAATGGATCCGAGACGAGATCCGAGTTGGTTTACTGCAATCGCGGTATCGTTTATGACCTTGATCCAAGGATTCGCACCCCCGGAAACCCCTTCGATTCCACGGATCATTCCGCCACGAGAACGGATATTTCCCAGATACACTCCGATTCCCCCACCGTATTTGGAAATCTGTGCCATATTTTCTACCCCATGGTAGATTCCACGGAGATCATCATCGATATTGATCTCAAAACAGCTGGAGAGCTGATTGTAGTTCGTTCGTGCATTGATGAGTGTCGGAGTCGGGAGAGAAATCTTCTGGGTCGAACAGAGCTCGTATACCTTGAGTGCGAATGTGAGACGAGTCTCTTTTGGCTCGGGGATAGCGAGGAAAAGTGCTACAGACATGTACATCTCCTGAGGGAGTTCTTTTATGACTTTGTTCGGATTACAGAGATATCGTTTGTTGAGAGAGAGAACGGTCGTATATCCGTACATTTCATCGGTTTTCCTCTCGAGACACTTCCCTGCCTCTAGGATATCGGCTTCAGAGTAATACTTGTAGAAGTCCTTGTAATAGAGTCCTTTCTCGATGTATTCGTCGAAAAGTGCCTTGTACGATGCTGGCTTGTAAATATCAGCGAGCTTGATACCACGATTCTTGATAGCCTGTTTGTAGACATTTCCGAGAAATATCTGTGCCGCAACCTGTTCCCAAGCGATATTCTCGACAGATACGAGATCGATACAAGTCTTGGTCAGGAGCTTGTTGATGTCAGAAGTCTTGATATCTTCGACGATATTTTTCTTGAATGCTTCCATGAGTGCATCAAATGTACACTTATCCTCATGTCCTTTCGCTGCTCGGTTGAATACCGCTTTGATCTTATCAGCGTCGAAATACTCTTTTTTTCCGTTGGATTTCGTCACTTTCATCGCATTTTCCTCGAATTGTTTGATGAGCTCTTCCTGCTTCTCGGTTCGCTCTTCCGCACGCTTAGAACGATAGATAATGTACTGCTTTGCGACCTCGTATTTGTGGAATTTCATGAGATTTTGTTCCACGATATCTTGGATATCCTCAACTCCAGGAACCCTATTCACAAAAACCTCCCCGAAGACATGTTCTATATCTTTCACGATAAAGTCGGTCACAACGGAAACAAACGAGCGATCCGCTTCGCCTATATCCTGAGCAGCGAGATCTATCGCCTTTTCTATACGAGCTCGGTCAAAATCGATAAGTTCTCCATCACGGCGTCGGATCTGTGTAATAGTCATAATTATGAAAATAAAAAGAGATAAAATGGGTATTTTAAGGGGAAAAGTTGTCTTTTTCAAGACTTCCTATATATGTAGAGTAATAACTATATATAGTGCCAACAATGTATATGCAAATACTATATCTTGTCAAAAGAATTTGTGTGATTTTTCAGAAATGGCTCTATAGAGAGGACGTTTAATGAGCAATGTTTTCTCCGAAATTCTTATCAGACGATTCCAGGGGAAATATGGGGGACAAGTTTCCGAAATGTTTGTTTGGATGATTATCTATATCGAAAACTATCAAACCTCCCCCCGTTCAATCCGCAAAGAGCTCAAGATGGTTTATTTATACTGAAATGCATAGTCTCGTCGTAGAATTTAAGAGCATGAAAAATATTCCATAACAAAGCAACCACTTTATACGGAGATGATCAGATATGCATCGTTGTCTCATTAATGAAGCAGAGGTGGTGCATATAATGATGACATACATATGAAGTTAGATCCTGAATCTTCTCTGAAAAATCCCTCTATTCCATGAGAAATAGAGGGATTTTTGGTCTATAGGCTATAGATTCGAGAAATCTGCAGGCAATGTTCCATTTCCGGAAGAACCAGGGGAGAGATCGATCGTGTCCTTGTTGCCGAAAAATTTAGAGGAAAGATCTTGGATAGTGGCAAAAACTACTTTTGGGGAAACGTATGTAGAAACATTGAGCCCAAGGAGATCGCCCACCTTCGGTGCTACAAATATAGAGAGGATAATAACGATGAGTCCGACAACTGCATATCGGATACTATTGATAGCAGGTTTTACCTTTTCGTCTTTCCCACCAGATAGGATGAGCATGACTCCTCACCAAAGGATGAAGATAACGGAGAGAAAACCGGAAACCAGTACCACAAGAGCGATTCCAACTCGGATAATATCGTCGAGTGCGTACGTCTGGCTCGGATCTATAGCGGAAGTGGTTGCAAAAACGACATCAAAAAACATAAAAGGAGAGGAGAGAAAATATTGGTGCGTACTATATACAGAGAAGACGAAAAGTAAAGTTTTTCCGAGAGGAATATAACATTCTTATTCTATTTTCATAACCTCTTGTTATTTTTCATCACAGGAAAAGTGGTCGGCTTCAAGGATTGATTACTTATATATCCAAGGTGCCACACTGTTGAGCACGAAGCCGATGAGGAAGAGGAGCACGAGTCCGGCGAGCACCTTCATGATCCGGCTCTTGGAGTGTTTGACATCGTCCCCGCTCGCTCCTGCCATGGAGTACTCGATCCCCGAGTACACGAGCATGAGCGTACCGATAAGTGCTGTCAGAAATGTAGCGTATTTGATGAGTCCCTTCAGGATGTCCATGACGGAACCGAAACCCGGCTGGATCGTACATTTGTATTTTCGTTTCGTGACACTCGTGTCACTCCCCACAGGTTGACAATCCATTCCTGGGATTTTCTCCGTAACGGTTGTGGTAGTGGGAGATGCTGATGTCTCTGCCGAAGTATCTTCCGAAACTGATCACCCACCACCACTTGCGAAAGTTACATTTATCCCGCTCATAAGACAAAGCCCCACCAATCAGAAATATACTATCGATTTTTTCATGATTTTCTAAAAATTATAATTTAAAGTCTCCGAGATCTTTGAGGAATGTATAGCTGGCAAGCAGGATAATAACCGCGATGAAGGTGTTGACAACGATGGATTTCCCCTTCTTTGCCTTCTCGTCGTCTCCTGCAGAGGTGATATAGTAGTATCCGCCGAGAAGCAGGAAGAATATGGCGGTCGGTCCCGCGAAAAAGAGAGCGAGATTGGAGAGCTGAGCGAATATACCCTGTCATTTTCCGATATCACCACTGTATACGACATTTACCCAGGATTGTATGACGGCGAGAAATATGAGTCCGAGAACTCCGTAGAGTATGCGACCTTTTGCCTGTTTGACCTTTTCTTCATTGCCCGCCGAGGTGATCATCTCGAAAGCGGCAAGTGAGAACATGAAAATCGCAGCACCGATGATACCGACACGGAAGAATGAGAGAATCCCATTCTCCACGGTACCATTCCAATCGAAGAAATTGACGAAGATGTTGGAGCCTGCATTGACAGGAGCGGTGAATCCGACTCCGGGATTCATGGTCACGTTCGTCCCGTTTTTCCGGGAAAATACACTGTATATCTCACCGGGGATATTGACGAAAAGAAAGGCGACAAGCGTATACATGAGCTGTTTCTTTTGGCTCGATATAGCCTTCTCATCGCCCATGGCGGTGACAAGCATGGCTCCGGAGTAGACGATATATATGATCGCGAGGAAGCTGATAAGAACCTTGGCGGTATGGAGAACCTTCAGTCCTACTTCCTGGAGTTTGTCGAGCGAATCGCCACCAGCAACAGGACCAGTACTTACGGTGGTTATTTTATCCGCATCCGGTATGGCAGGAACCCCCGCAAATGAAAGCGGTGCGAGACTGAAAATAATCCCGCAGGAGAGGAGGATATACAGGGTGAAGAATTGGATTTTTTTCATAGAGAAGAATTGGCTAAAACCCCCAGAGTGTACGGAAAAAAAAGAGAAAATCAAAAAAAAATAACATTGCTCATAAAATCCCAAATAAATTCATGAAAAATTCATATATTCTACTCCTTTTCCTTTCTCACCTTCAATGTCTTCGTAATCTTTAGTATCTCAATGCATCGCTCTGAAACATCGAGATAGACGGAATCTTTCCCGATGTGTCCCATATGGCGGATGAGGCGGATGAATTCTCGAAGTACAAGCATCTCGGAGAAGATAGAATCCGCAAGGGCACATC
>JAQTWO010000005.1 GCA_028689245.1 Candidatus Altimarinota bacterium
AGAAAGTTTCTCAAAGAGCGTTTAATAGGTCAAAGTGAGGCTATAGATACAATTTGCGATTTATTCGTATCTAATGCTTTTCGTGACCCCTCAGACCAACGACCTTTTATGTCGGTATTCCTTAATTGTCCTTCTGGAGTAGGAAAGACCATGTTGTTTGATCTGGTTGCGGAGTTCCTTAATAGTTACCATGAAAGCGGATTTGATAGAATCAGTTCGATAAATATCACAAAGATTCAGTGCAATAATTTATTTTCTTTTGAATTGGTGGAGACAGTTTCTGGCCTTACAAACGGAGCGAGAAATCAAGGCGATTCGAGAAGAAGTAAGTTTGAGATACTTTTTCAACGCGCACAAGATCAAGATCCGATTTACGCTCGACAAATAATAGTACTTGACGAGTTCGATAAATTAGGTAGTAGTCAAAATTGGAACGAAAAAAATGCGTTCGATTCAGTCAGTCAGATTCTGGATGATGCAATACCTGAATGTAAGACTCCGGACTCGATTTCTGTCAATTGGAAAAATACAATTTTTGTATTTACAGGAAATTATTTCTTAAATGAAATCAAAGATCCGAGAAAAACCATTGGATTCTCGACACAAGGTGATGAAATAGAGAAAGAAGATGAACCCGAAGTAGAGAACACAATCGATAAGGAAGCAGTTATCGAGAAAATGAGGCGTCATTTTAGTATTTCAGCATTTCAGAGGGTTGATAAATTCATTGTTTTTAATGACCTCTCAAACCGATGAGATATGCGTCGAGACTATGCTATTCGTGAAATCGAGCATCTTTTCTCTACTATCGATATGTTCTATAAATCCCGTAGAAATATTCCTCCACCAAGGAATGAGTATGGGAATATCGATGACCTCGTTCTCGACGCCCTTGGGAACTCTGATCCTACATGATGATTTAGGGCTATAAAGCGATATGTACGGAACTTCATAAAATGACGCATTCTTGCTCGTCTACATTCGGAATATCCAAACCCCAAAGAAGTACGACAGCCACCTACAACTTACCATGAAAATATTGCAGTAACTAGGCGATTGGCGAGGAGTGAACCAGGGCGTGGATCGGAAATCGATCTTGATAATGACGATTTTTGGAAAGACTTTTTTGAAGAACCTGATGGATCCATTGTACCTCTCCCGAAAGATTACCAGCCAAAAGATGGTACACATCCTACTTAACGTATTTTCATCTTTATCACGCATTCAAATTCTATGTCAGAAAACCAAGATGGTGTAAAGATAAACCAATCGCTCACGGATGCATTCTCAGAATTCTGTGAGATAAGCAATAAAACAATTGCACATCTTCCTCTTGAGTTCTCCGAACAATCAGCGCTCTATTGAGATATTTATCTTATTCGCTCTGAGTTTTCAGATGGTTCGGTTATGTATTTTCCAGAATTACAAATAACATTCAACCAAACAGAGTTATTTGAGCCTGCACTTATTCCATATTCTTTGAGGGAACGTTATTTTATATACAATGGTCCATTGAAGGACGTGGATGATGACAAGGAGGCACGATGTCAGTTCTTGCTTGAGTGTCTTAAAGAAAAAGAGATTCTTCGGGAGATGACAGAGATGTTGGAATTTTGAATGCGCAGATTTTTTGATCAAAATGAAATTGGGGAGTTTTTAGAATCACAACAAAACAAATTTATCGGACGTTGCGATCCTGATGAAGACGTTATCGGAAACGGAGAAAGACAGTTCTTGGTTGATTTAGATGACCATTACGCGATGAGATATACGATCTCTAATAATGAATTCGATAGCGAGTTTGGTGATCCGACACTCTTGGTTGATCCATTTTTCATAGATCGGAATACCAGTGAAAATTATAGAATGCACGAGGTATTTCCTCCATATATCGTCGAATCTTTATATGGACATTTACATTATGAATGCTCAGATCCAATCGAAGTGTTTCAAATAGTCTCAGAGTCTTTCCTGAACGTCGAAAATGACCCGAAATTACAGAAGAGAATTCGGGTCGCGATTGAATATTATGAGAAATTCTTGATGCTATAGATAGCCCTTTTATGGAAGGGTATTATTTTTGTTCATATTGGATGCGTTCTCGAAGTAGGGAGAGGAATCTATCATATCGTGCCTTGGTAAGTTTTGTGACTTCCTCTTCATTCTTTCCTTGTTTTCGTAAATCCTCTTCCATCCGATCATCCGCTTTACTTCCGTAACTGACTAAATTAAACTTCACAGTATTTCCTCCTGAAATCGCTCCCTCCATAACTTCATCATATGCCCCTCATTCTTTCGGTCCTGTGTATTCCTTCAAGTCCTTCATTCTTTTCATAAAGAACTCCAATTCAAAGAAAAAACGATTTACCAAACGAATATCTGTAGCATACTCGCCGAAAGCCTCCACAAGGCACTGCTTAACAGTTGCTGCTTGCTTGGAATATGGCATGCGAGAGTCTATGACATCGCTATCGAGTTCATCTTGAATATCCTGAGTTTCCGCCATGAATTTATTATGATCATCCTCTGTCCAACCAGTTGGTGCGTTTAATCACATAGAAAAGATATTGTTAATTATTATTTTGATTATTGGATAGTTTCTTTTTGATTGTCTGTATATATTTCATCCTTATTATACTCATTTCATAAAAATAAGCAAAATCCTCATTGTTAAGACTTCTATTCATTGTCGATTGAGTTTTTTTAAGATATCAGTCGAGTATATTTTGTATCTCTTGGATTCTTTCCGGGGAAAGTTTTTCTCATCCAGAGGCTTCTACGAATAACTTATGGAGTTCTCATTTTCCTCTGTTCCAAGTTTCTGTGAATTCCTGAAATTCAGGGAGTGCATTTTTCATCTTATCTCCCACTTTCTGCTGTTTCTCGTAATCCTTGATTATTTCCCCAAGTATTTCTTTTACTTCCGGCAGTCTCGCGAAGATTGCCTCCAATCAAGGAGCAAGTTCATTGCCTGCGTGTTTTCGATATTTGTCGACCACTTCATCCATTTTGGTGATAAGATCGCGTGGCTGGTTAATTCCTGTCTTTTGGAGATAATGTGTAAGATTGTAAATTCTGGCTCCATCCTTCGCCTTTTCTCCAAACTTGTCGACAGAGTTTTTCAGGAGTTCATCCATTAGATTGATCGAGTAGGTATCAGCGAGATCGAATACTCCAGATACCTTTATTTCTTTTCCATTGAGCATGAAACTTTCGATCGTTCGAGGAATATTTCATAATTGTGTCAGACCTTTTCATTTTCCCTCCGCAAACATCTCCACCTCCATCGGGATTCCGTTTTCTGTATCAATATTGAAAACAATTTTGAGGTTTCCACTTTGGAGAAGTTGTTGTTGAATTGCGGGATCCACCACGTGTTCTTTGTGAGCCTTATCGATGGAATGGAGTTCGAGTCACCGGATCTTTCATTCGCTCTGTGCCTGTTGGAGTCATTCGTATATATTCGCAAAATCTTTGTCCCGTATCACTACATCAAAGTCGTCGGGGAGCATTCGGTACTCTTTGATATTTACATACATCGCATTGCTGCTCATGAGTACCCAATCCTTGGTATTCTGAAGGAGTTCCCCGACTTTTTCAAGCCCTTCTTTGTAGGCTTCGAGATATGCTTTCGTTTCGAACTTCACAGTTTCCCCGTTCGGTAGTTTTCTCTCTTTTACGACATTCGTTTCGGGTGATGCCATTTTCTCTGCAAGTGGGGCGGTTTGAGGGTTATCGAGGGAGATATCTCCAGAATTGATACGGTGAATATTTTCGGAGGCGACTGCTCATGCTGTGGTGAGCGGCTGTCATGGAAGATTTGAAGAAGGAGAGTTCTGCTGGTTCTGTGGTTGATTTTGTGGTATGTTTGGAGCCGGTTTCGGCGACGGTTTGTTTGGTGTGTTCTTGGTAGTGTCGGGGTTATTCGATAAAGGAGGATTCGGAGCGATATTCGGTTTCGGTTTGTTCGGAGACTCCGATCGCGGTCATCATCGCTCCTGATTAGGATTCGGCGGTGGAGTGAAACGTGTGGATTCTCCCGCGTCTCCTCCCGCAATTCATCTCTTTACCATTCGAGCGAGTTTCGGGAGGAACGGAGCGATTCCGATCACTCATTCTTTGATACCAGCCGGCGTCCAGGTATCCGGAGATCCCATTGAATGGATCAATTCTTTCATTCTACTTCACTTAGCATCGGCACTTATGTTCGCTCCGAAAAGATTCTGTGTAACGTCAGCGGTTCCATCGTAAGCAAGAGCAAGAAGTCCGAGAGCCATATTATCATCGAGCCTTGATTTCATTTTCAATGAATATTCTTTTTTCCCAACTTCGGTAGTTGCACGGTTGAATTGGTATCCGAAATACATATATTCCGGGAATTGCATGATCGCTTTTCAGAGATCGTACACGAAATTGACGGCGATCTCGATCGCTTCGGGGCCGAGTTCGGTTCCGAGGGTAATGGAAAGGCCGGCGATGAATTTCATTTTATCTCATCTAAATTCAGTACTGGTAAAATCCTTTATCTGTTCAGGAGTGAAGTGACTAACGTTTTTTGAATACCATTCAGTAAATTTACGAGTCATCGGAGATTTCTCATCCCTGTCTCCAAAGAGATCCATCTTACTAATAGTAGTTGTTTCGTAGGCATCCTTGTGAAGCACACTCATTTCCTTCCGGAACTTATCTACTCCACCAAGTTCCACGATAAGATTGAGGGCTTCTTCAAGATTCGCCATGTACCGCGCGAATTCATGGGAATCGAGTCAGGGCTCGCGGTCGGTATCCACGGAGGAGGCGTTGTATTCAGCGATCACGTTGGTGTCCTTCCCATTGATTTTTGTTTTCTCAAGGAGAGTATTCTGGATGGATTGGAGTAGAAATACTTTGATGTCTATCTTTAATTTCTCTTTCTGTTCGGGCTGGATATGGGAGAGAGTGTCGATGCGGGAGTTGTGAACGTTCAGGGTTCTCGAAAGTTGAAAGAATACCTGCTCTTTCGAGAGTGTCTTATCTTTTTTATCGCGGAGACCATCAGTCGCGCGATCGAGATTGTCCCCGAGCGATTCGGACATCTTTATTTTTGTTTACAAAGTATTTGTTTTGATATTTGTGATTCTTTATTACTGGTATTGTTTGTTGAATCTTTACAGTTCCAAGAGAAAGTCCATCGCTTTGGATTCGTTCTCATTTTTTTCTTCCATGAGTATTGCTTCCGAAAGCCTGCGGTTCAGGAACGTCTGGAAATTCCCCTCGAAGGATCACTTTGAATGTATTGTCGCGAGATTTAGAAGTTCTTCTTCGGGGATGTCGTTCAAAAGATAGCGGTTTAATTCCGCTACTTCTTCTCGATTTAATGAGGAAATATCTGTGTTTGGAAAAATTTTCTGAAGCATGGACAAATAGAAAATAGAGCACAGTATCGGTCACTGTACTATCAGGATAGCATATTTATCGTTCAATACCAAATATTTGTCTTTCTGAGTACAGATATTCATGAGGTGATAAAAAAACCGATCAAATCGACCGGTTTTCTGGGTGTAGTGGATACATATTTACTATTGTAATGAAAAAGTACTCGTTCCAGGTATCTTGAATAGGGAAAGTGAAGCGGGAAGGATATAGCAAGCGCTTGGCTTCTTTGGTACGGTTATGAGTTTAGTCACGAATTCATCTATCTCGTTTGATGCATCCGCCATCGCAATATTTTCGTTTGCACTAGGTACATCTATATCGAATGGATAATTACCGCTCTCAACAGAGACAATCGCTGCTATTGCTCCGACTATGATAGCGAATGTGAATTTCAATATAGATTTCTTTGAAAAAATATTCTTGAACATATAGCGTGAAATGAGGAAATATAAGGTTATTTATGGCTTTATTATGCCATTTCTTACACTTTCATTATACCGCAAACTCACGTTTTTGCAAAAGCAACTTTGAATTAAAGTAGAAAATAATACAGAGAAATATGAACAGAGAAATCGGGAACGGAAAAAGAAGTTCTTCTTCTATTATGGAGAGAGCCTCTAAAAAAACTTCAATTCTCTACTTCGCGAGTTTCACGAAGAGTCTTTTTCAAGAGTATCCAAGTCTCTATCTCGTTACCTTTGATCATATTCGGCATTTTCCCTTCTCTGCCTCACAATTCTGTTTCGATATCCGTCACGTCTCTAATTCGCCGAGATATGGAACCGACGTTCGAAAACATAAAAAATCCAGGAATAATTCATGTTCCCGGATTTCTTAGTATGTATTCAGATTGCTTTTAATCTGTTCCAACCAGAGTTGCAACACTTGGGATATTCATAGCATGAGTCGGTGATGCCAAATTTATCGACACCTGTCATAAAGGTATTATTTCATGGATAGGTGTTTCTTTTAACTCGGCAATTAAATGGGGGGCATCATCTATCGAAATATCGAATTCTGGCCCATCTACTTCTTCCATAATCTCTCTATACTCGCTTTCCGATATCTCCCTTGGGAATTCGATTTCTTCTAAGTCTCCTGAATTGAATTCTTCCGACCCTGTATCAACCTTTTCTTCCATAATCTCCTCAATGTCATCTAATTTTATCTTGTTATTGGGAGAGTTAGAGTTTTCAGCAATCAAAGTAGTTGCTTCCCTCCTTTTCCTTTGTTCCTCTTTTTCTTTGTAAAGATTTATCATTACTTGTTCCATACTTCCTGGAGAAAGTTGTGAAAGGACTTTTGGAATCATAAATTCGAATACCTTTTCGAATTTTTCTCGTGAATCAGGAAACCATCCCTCTACAAAGAGGGAATGGTAGATAACTAATCCAACATAGTCAGCGTTGCTTGAAAGATCCCACTTTTGACCGTTATTCCAGTATTTTTTAATTCCATATTCCTGAAAAATTGCCTTTGAATCATATATAGGATCCATGGCTGAGAACCTGAGCGCTTCAACAACAGCGTCTTTATTGTGTAAACTTTGGGCCTCACGCACGGCGGCATCAAAAAATGCAAATAATCCTTTGCTAGATTTTGGGATGATCGGCGAAATTTTTTTTCGCAGACGCTCTTCTCTATTAGTCTTTTTTATGAGAGACTCATCGTCCGTATCTTCAATCAGAGGATCATCCTCAGTACCTTCAATTGGAGGATTATCTTCAGTCCTCTCAATCGGAAATTCACCCTGAGTATTTTCAATTGGAGACTCATCTGAGTCTCCTGCTACCATTTTATCCGGCATATAAATGAAATAGAAAAAAAATAAAAGATTGTGATCGGTTAACGATTTCTTGCGATATGTAGACAAGAAGTAATTCGATTATCGATTACATTATCTATTGTAAGGAAAAAAATACGTTTTCCGAAGTCTCAAAATTCCAAGGTTTACCAGAAGGGTCACTCAAACTCATTTTATTCCCATTCGTCATAATTATCATGGCTCATACCAGTCAATGGTATGATGACAGACTTGGGAAAATCACAGCATTTCACAGCAGCCTCGACGAATCTATCTTCGATGAAGTATATTGTCTTTTTATTTGTATTTACTGAAATCTGGTCCATAGGAAAACGAAATGCATGAAAAATGAGTCACTGTAATTCTGAGATTCGTTTGAGACTCTCTTTAAGTTTTTGTATCGGTCTCGACCTCGTTATACAAACCACCTGTTCAAATTTTTTGGTTTCAAGTATCTTCTTGAGGTAGATCGGAGATTGTGAAACATGGACTGTTTCAAGTAGTTTCGGTTTTTCTTTTCCATTGTTCCAGGAGATATTATTAAAGAGGATGTGCATTCTCGCGATAGTATCATTATCCATACAACATTCATACCATCAGGCTTTCCCTTTTCGATCTGTGTGGATTTTCTGTGGGGCATATATAAGCATACGGAAAAAATCCACGAGAAAGTCCGCAAACTCTCATTCTTCTGGCATTCGACCCCTTGAAGCCTGTGCTTGTTTTCTACGGAAGTCGAGAGCATTCCAAACATAGTCTATATATTGACCACAGCGGTCAATAGGAAATCGGGAACAATTATCATAATTCATTCCTTCCCACATACTATAACCGATTCATGCTACTTGGCGTTCATTTAATCCGATATGTTTTCAATACTTCTCAATCATATCTATAAAATGACCCAATTTAAGAGTTCTAATGAATGTAATGTTATCCGATGTATATGGTGCCATAACTCGGATCTTCAGTCGTTCAATTCCAAAAAGATTCAGTTTCCTGATGAGCCATAATTCCTCGAAGTCGAGTATGGAGTCATACGGTAGCAAAAGATCTGAATCACTAAGTAAGTCTCTCGAAAATATGTTGTCATAGCGAGGAGATCGCTTGAACATGAGATATATCATTTTTTTCAAATTATCATTTCCAAAAGGATGAAATTGCACTCGGAATTCGGTATTTATATTTATCATCTTTGATCCCGGGTTTTTTAGGAGACGTGTGGCTCGTATTTTCTTCATGATTCGTTTGGATTATAATAAAGATATGACCTGCCTAGAGAATAAAAAATAAGCGCAGACGATCTCGTGTATATTATAAGTTGAAAAATGATTTTTCTAAATATTTTAGCCTGACTATCTTCTATTAAATAATCTGTTCGGTTTTATAAAAAATCAAAAAGAAAATATATTCATAAATTTTACGTATCGTTGAATCATTTCTCGATTCTCTATAAATCATAGAAGTCGGGGACGTTCGTTATTTTTAGTAAAAAAGATTCGGAAACGAAAGAAATAGTAAAAATATAAGGATGTCTCATAGGAAGATTTGGAGATAGTAGAATTATCAGTCATTTTTTTGTACCAATATTTTCATAGTACCAGGCCTTACTTTACAGGAAGCCACAGAGTGAGAATCATTAAAATAGAATAACGAGGGGTGTGAGTATATAGATTATGGAAAAAACTACACATGTGGATGCTCCGATTTTTGCATGAGATGAGAAATTTGTTTTTTGTGAAAACTTAGCAAACTCAAAAATATAAAAGCGGAATGCTCTTAAATAAAAAAACTGCTTATTCTATGAAATGAGTTATTTTTGAAATGATAGAACCAGAGTTATTTTTTAGTCTTTTCAGCGAAATCAGTCAAAAACACATAACCTCTCAGCCAGGAAAAGTTTCTGCAAACTAGCAAAAATTCCTTACTATAGAGATGAAATATTATTTTCTAATAAATACCGTATATGACACATTATAGTAGACATAAGCGAAATACTCTGCATCGCTGAAGGCGACCTTCCAGATTCCTTGTTAGTCGCGATTCTATAGGGTTATACTGAGATCCATCCTACATAATGTATTGAGACCTCGCGAACGCAAAAGTCACACGAGATCGCGTCGATATAACGGGGATCATGTCAATAAATCAATATAAAGCCCTATGGAATGAAAAACCGGCTTTATGGCAAGCGCTTGGGGGCTCTAAATACAAAAACATGATGTCTTATCGGATCAATAGCGTAATACGATCAACATCAAAGACTTTACCAAAGAAGGGGTTGTGATATTTTTTAGATCTACCATCTTTTCGGCGAATGATGGATGCAAGAATCATTTTTTGATCGAGTACACAAGAGTCTCGGCTTTTTCATAATTATTCAAATATTGATTGAATCCTTTATTATATTAAAAAACTGCGTGCAAAAGCATCAGATGTGCTTTTCGATGGAGAATGTATGATAGAAGCAGATAAAGATATGTTTGACACTTTTTCCGTAAGATCTGATGCTGTTATCACTAAATGAAACACTATCGTTTTTTTGGAAACCGATATGGGAACTCATACTTTTGACACACTCAAAAAGAAAGCATTGTTGTACAAAAAAATCATCGAAAGCGGATCGTTACAGAAAATGGGATATGAAAACATTCGCATTGCTATCTACTCATATTCCAGGAGAATTCACGGAATCGAGAAAAATAAATGCTTCGATCCGATAGAGAAATATATTGAGTTTCTTGATTTCCTTGATAATCCGTATGGATATTTTCCTCAAGGAGATACTGGCTTTCCTGATCATGACGCGTTTCTCTTTGTTGAGAAGTTTTTGAAGAAAATTACCAAAAGGTGGAGCGAAGATGTTTCTATGATGAAAAAGACCAAACGTAAAATATTCCGAGATGGTAGACATTTTGATAAAGAAATATCGAGGGCGATTATAGAGAGACGCGAAAATTTATCCGAGAAAATTAAAATTGTCCTATAGATACTGAATTTATTTTTATCCTTCAAACCTAATTTTTTACAACAACAATAGATTGATTTCTTTTTGATATTTTCTCACAAGAAAACATCCTTTATTCTATTTCAATCGAAAGATTAAATGGGACAGAGGATGGTTTTTTATGTCCGAAAAAGGCTTGCAACTTGCTTTTTTTGATAAATCCTTATACTCAACAGCGCTAAACTTAAACTACGAAACAGATTTCTTTGGTGAATAATATCGCCAGGGGGTGTTTGTGCGAATTACCTACAGGAAGGGCAACCCGAATACGCGGTGCCCTCATCTAGAGGTAATTCAAACCCCTCTGTTTGTAGTGAAAGTTTAGCGACTTGCCGTGGTTCGAGTTGCCCTTCGTGTGTTTTACTAAACGAATGCGATTCCCCTCCGGGAGTCGCATTTTTTAATTCTCTATTTTATATATTTACCCCCGCCCCATTATGACACTACGATATATACGGAAAGGACTTCTAGTTCTTCCGATTCTTTTTACAACCATAACGCCACTATTTACTTCCACAGTAAGTGCCTTTGAAACTTTTACTAACTCTTCGGGTTATGTTGCCCAACCAGGAGATCAAATCGTAATTGATAGTGTCTCCGCGAAAATCGAGAAAATTATCTCCGTAAAATGAGATAGTTACCGAAGTAAGATCGTGGATCAGTTGACGAAATATCGCGATTCTATTATTTCACTCCAGATAACGACCGAAAAGAAGGCGAAAATGTACTATATTGTTTCGACCGTCATAAATACCCTTAATAAAGGTTCGGTATCCGGACGTATAACAATGGGGGCGGATGCTCTCCTGAAATACAATTCTAAAGCATTTTCGGACATCAACCTTGCGGATATCCGTGCCATCGCAGCAGATTCAAAAGCAATGAATCGGTTGTCTGCTATAAAAGATACTCTTGCCCAGAATGCCTTTGCGAAATGTACCAGTAAAAAGGACTCCAATGGTGCTTTTGCTGAATGCCGAAACGCCTTTGCAATAAATTACTTAAAGGCTCTTTATATGGGGGCATCTTCTGTCCAATTGGAAACCACGGTTGAAACAGATAGAAAATATGTGGGCGACGTTATGTCTTCCATTGAGGATGCAATTGGGGCTATCGAGGGTGGAACACCCTCAGACAAGACTGTGTCCACGTATTCATATGGAGCAGACGGTGTCATGCAAAAATGACAGATATCCGTCTCGCACGGAACCGATCACGATATCGTTATTTTCCGTTTGGTACAGACGAAATCACTGACCAATGCTGACAATATAATCAAGAATGGAGTGCAGTGATTGGACGGACTTAGTATAGATGATCTGAAAGCGTTGGTAAATGACCAAAACATAATATCCGCCATTTATGCCTCACAACCAAATCTTACGAGCGATGCGATTGCGTTGTGCCAGAGGTCCGATTCGAACGGAACGTCCGCGACCTGTTCAGGCAAAACTGCCCTTACATTCCTTAAGTCTCTCTTTCTCCAGGCAAAGATGACAGAGAAATATTCAAATATCGCGTGGAACCAATCTTTCTCGGCCAATTCAGCCACTTCCATCGAGCACTGAATTCAGGACGTAGTAAAAGGGGATTTGTCTGGGGAAGAGACATATTACGGAGTATTTGATAGCAATGGAAAACTTTTGCAGAAAATCCAAATTTTGATTGGATGGAAAGAAACGTGAACTGGAACATCCAAAAAGATTTCCTACGATGAAATAACCATGTATTTTAATGATATTACAGCCAAACAGGCTATATATTAGTCATACTGTAATTCAAGAAGAGCTACATACAGGAATTACTTAGTTACAGAAACAATATTAGTATATTATTTACTTAACAATCTTACATTATGACAGAAAAACAGCAAAATCAGCCACAATCGGTTCACTCCAGAAGCGAACTTTGAAGAGTTTTTGGTATTCTATCGATTGTATTCGGAGTAATCTGAATTATTGGCCCGGGTATTATCTTCTTCCCACTTGCACTAATCTCATCAATAGTTGCACTTTTGAAAAAGGAATATATGCTCTGAGGTGTCGGAAGTATTTTGGCTTTGATAGTACTCATCCTATCACCTAGCATATGGGGAACCATGATATTGTTTAACAATGCAAACAATTATCAGAAAAAAGTAGATAATCAAGCGAAAGCAATCATCGAAAGTCGTAATCATAACACTACAATATCAACTCCTGCCGATCCGTATTGAGTCAGTAATTCAAAACCGAAATCTGCATCTGGGCAGAATACAGTAGATATCTATTAGTCTCCGTTATTCTGTTCCAAGAGCCATCCTGTTATAGTATTTTATACTATTGGATTGAGACTATGCCTGAAGTATTACTCTACACCCTTGTTTCAGACTCTCAAAATCGTGATTTTATATATGCTGAAAACTGTGAATTCGCTTGTTTTAGCATATTTGGAGCACTGCTGGACGTTTTTTGTCCGTTTAGAACAGAAGTTTTCAAGCATTTATCATAAATCCGCTCATAGTATCGTTTTCAGCATGAATATTATTACTGAGATGAAACCCTCTTTTTCCGTTGCCGATTTTTGCTCAACTAGAAAGTCTGTATGAATGTTAATTGCAAGAAGAACTTAAAGAAAAGATGTTTTACGAAGTGAAAATTAGAAAAGGTTTTAAGGCCCTCTTTTTGAGAATTAGGAATTTGGGCGCAATTATGGTATCGAAACGATACTTCGAACCAAACACTAAAGGTAGTGTTCCTATAACATGGGTTCCATCAGAAAAATACTGGTAGGTTACCAATTATAGACGATATTCTGGGAGTTGGAGGAATTCCTATGGCCTTCCCCGGGTCGAACGGAATTTGGACGATTCCTAACCGGATTCAGGGATTTGAATCCATCCCTGTTTCTCCACGAAGGCAGTGGTAAAACTGCTGTGGTTATAAAATTCCCTTGTATAAAGTTTCGGGAACGTATGAAGTGCCAATCATCTTCTTCTGGTGGATAATTTATGGCCGTTTGAAATAGCCTCGAAATAGAAATACTATTTCGACTAAATATATCATGCCAGGATTCAGAAATCCAATGATCGCTGTTACAGCGCCAGATAGTGTATTCCGGTCTCCTTACGGAGAAAGACTTGCATCTTTTTTATACCGGTACAGACATGTTTCCATACTCTTGTCTAAAAGCGGTGAACGTTTGTTTTGTCTATAGGGAAAGGGCTGTGCGAAGAAAGCCAATACACTACTCCTTTCAATATTCCTCCTCATCGGGGTTCAGTAGAGACCCCCAGAATTTTCTCTGTATCCTCCGTAATGTGCGTATCTCGTTCTTACTTTAGCAGCATAGGGATTAACATATCTGTAAGTCGGACCTGACGATCCTTTAATAGTTTTATGAATCTCTTCGATTCAGTACATTATAAGTTGGAAAATAATTTTTGAAAAAGAAAACACAAGAAAACGCAAATAATTTATAAAAAATCAATAAAAATCCATATTTTCGATTCGAAAGTTAATGCTTTTTTGTAGAAATTCGATATTTTTCCTGAAAAATTGCGCCTAATTAAAAATCCATCCGATATAAAAATCTGATGGATTTTTAATATTCTGATATTTTTTCAAACAACTAAACCATTCATTATACGGGAAAAAACCATTTTTGAAAAACGAACTTAAAAAGCAATAAAATAGCATCAAATAAAGGATAAACAGATACATTTCTTTTTCTAAAAGTAATTTTTCCCGTAAAATATTAGGTAGACAAGAATATATCAACGTCATGGTGTCATCGCCGTAAATCGCTATAAAAGTTAAAATATGAACCCATAAATCAATCAGTAGAGCATGTTATCAAATAGTCAGATAGAAAACACAAAACACCTTCTAAGGGATGCCTGAGTTCAAGAAGACCAGTTATCGTTTTTCATCGAGCAGATAATAAGTTTTGTTGCTATCGGATATGAACAATTTATCAAGAAAAAAATATAGGAGTCTGAAATCTCGAAAATCTATTATTTCTTATTACCAAATCATACAACATGAATCCAATTTATGTCATAGGGCTTACAAGAGTATCCTCAAAGAAACAAGATAATCGTTGAGAGAGCCCAAAAGTGCAAGAACAGGCGATCAGGCGATCGGCTGAGGGTAAATGAGAAATACTTCTAAAGACTTTCAAAGATAGTTGTACTGGAACGAAGATGGATAGACCGGCTATAATGGAGGCTCTTGAATTTATCAAGACGTCGAACAAAAAGATTTCGAAGTGTTATTTCTATAGTTTTGACAGAAGTTCCAGATGATGACATGATGTACATCACGGAATCAAGGAGATGTTTCGAAGCGTCTGAGTGACATACCTGGATATAAGTTGAGTAATCCAAGAGAAAACAAAGGTTATACATATTGAATGAGTGAATACAGATGAATACGGGTGGGCTTATGAAAATCCGAGTGAATTCACCGAGGAAATACTTGTTATGATGGCAAAAGGTGACAAAGATAAAATGCTACAGAGGACTATTTCTCAAGAAATAAGGAATACACGGAATGGATATCACCAAAGACAGTCTCATTTTTGACTAAAGAATGTTAAAATCCGTGATGCAGACTGAAAAATAAAAGTAACTGAAATGGATGACGAGGTCGAGTCAGTGTGGGTAAAGAAGATTTATGAATTACGAGCCATTGGAATTCCTGATAGCGAAATAGTAAAAGAAGTTAATTGAATGGGCTTCACAACTAGATCTACGATGCGCCAGAATAAACGAGTACTATGACGCCCATTAACGGTAAAGTACCTACAAACCCTTATTAAAAAGCCTGTTTATGCTGGTATTAGTATGGAAAAGTGGACAGGGTATAAACCTATAAAAAAGGCTTCTGCGGATTGATTCAAGAATCTAGTTGATATAAATACTTGGAATAAGGCCAATAAGTGAAAAGTTCAAATAATTGAAAAAGAAGATTGAAAAATTGAAATACTATATTCAAAGAAATGAAAAGAGAGTTTTGAACCAATAATAGAAAGGCGAAAGAATTATAACCCGAAGTATCCTTTCTCCAGAGTTTTGCGTTGTCCCGTATGTTCAGGATATTTAACCCCCAATAAATCAAAGTCCAAGAATTGAGAACATCATCACTATTATCAATGTAATGGAAAAAAGAACGAGCATGGAATTCAAAAACATAGTAACTATTCTCTAAAAAGAGACGAGGTGAATCGTGTAGTGATGAAATTTATGCAGCAGGTAAAGCCATGAAATTGAGTCGTTAAAGCAATGGATTATATTTCTTCCTTACATTTTGATACAAAAACGAAATCGAGTGCACATCTGGCATTAGATAGCGAGAAGAAAATTACAGAACTCAAAAAACAGAGGGCTCAAGTTGAAGAAAACATACCTCAGTATTTGCATCTTACAAAAATCATGGAAGCCATGGAGAAGCAATTATCAAAAATAGATGAAGATATTTTCCGAGAAGAATCTGAGTTTATGAATTCTTCTAGAGTTCTCGATATCGATAAGTCCGAATTTCGGAAATTCATGAATTATTGCATCACACACATAGAGAAGTTCGCTTCAGATAGCGAAAACAACGAGAAGATAGAATTGATTTTCCGATTCATTTTCCAAGAAAAACCTACCTACGAAGAAATAGTATCTCACACACCAAAGATGTACCCGATCTTCTCTCTACAAAGCCAACTAAAAAATTCCCCCGAAGGAGAATTCTTTAATATGACTTGATGGCAGATCAGCAGAGAATCGAACTCTGATCGCAGGATTTGGAGTCCTGCATTCTAACCGTTGAACTACTGATCTATATATAAAAAGCTCTGTTGAGCTTTTTATATGGGACTTAAATGGAGAACTTGTAGAAACTTACAATAGAGTCTCCGATGAAATCCTTGACTTTCTGGTCTGGATTTACAACGAATTGCTGAGTAAGGAGTGCATTTTCTTCTCGGAATTTGGTCATCTTTCCTTCGATAATCTTGAGGAGAATATCTGCTGGTTTAGAAGCATTCTTTGGATCTTCCTGCATGATAGCGAGTTGGATTTCCTTCTCTTTTGCAACCGCCTCGTCAGAGATGTCAGCAGGGGAGAGAACCTGAGGCTGAGTTGCGACGATGTGCATAGCAACGAGTTTCAGAGCTTCAGTATCAGAACCGCCTTTCCCGACAACGAGAGATGCGTTCTTGAAATTTGTATGAACGTAACTTGCGAGAACCGGTCCGGAAATCTTCGTAAGAGTCTTGATGACGATATTCTCTCCAACTTTGAGCGTATACTCAGAAGCCTTGAGTTCTTCAGCGATAGCGAGAGCTGCTTCGTCAGAAGCGGAAGTCTTTCGGATTTCGATGAACTTGGAGATCATCTCTTCGAATGTCTCATTTCGAGAAACGAAGTCTGTTTCACATCCGATCACTGCAACATATGCGTCGGAACCATCAATAACGATCTTGATTTTCCCTTCTCCTGTCTCGTTTCCGGCACGTTTTGCCGCCTTTGCAAGACCTTTCTTTCGAAGTACGTCGATGGCTGCTTCCATGTCGCCGTTCGTTTCAACGAGAGCGTTTTTACAGTCGGACATTCCGACTCCGGTTCTTTCGCGAAGTTCTTTGATAAGCTGAGCTGTTACCATAATAGTTTTGTGTTAATAATTAAAATGTAGAGACAAGGCAGTGCCTTGTCTGTACGAATTATCAGTAATTATGTACAGATGTAGCGATGCTACATCTGTACGATACATTAAAATATATTTCCTCCCTCTCCTTCAAAAGGAGAGGGTTAGGGTGACTCCCTGAATGGGAGCACCCTGGAGTGGTCTTATTTCTTAAACTTCTCAATAATTGCATCTATGAATTCATACGAGTACATCTCTCCATTGAATGCTTTCCAGCCTGCAAAACCCGCGAGTCCAAGGTACACAAGGAAGAGTATCCCGAAAATACCAGGAAGAGGAATGATATTCAGAACAAAGAACACTCCGAATAGTATCCCCCCTTGCCGGACATGGAACGATAAAAATTCTGATTGCTTCTGCAAGAGAAGCGGGAGAAAACATCCAAATGGTGCATAACAGAGAGCTCCAATTGATCGTTCTTCTTTGTTTGGTCCTTGTTCTTCTTCGTGCATGCTTTCACTGAGAGTCATAGGAAAATACTTGAGTGATAATTATTCAGCGTCAGAAGTTTCGGTAACGGAACCTGCTTTTGGAGCAAGTTTCTCTGTTCGTCCCATAACACCTCCTTCTGTTTTTTTGGTTCGCTTAATGGCGGTCTTGAGATAATCGAGAACGAACTTGATGGATTTGATCGAGTTTACGTTACATGGAATGAAATCGGTACAGTGATCGATATCACCAGTAGAACCGAGAAGTGCATATGTCGGGATGCCAAGGGTCTTGGCTTCTTCGAGAGCGAGGGATTCATAATGTCCATCGACAACAATAAGAATATCTGGAGTTTTTTTAATGTCCTTGATACCTTCGTATGCTTTTCGGAGCTTTTCCAATTCTTTGAGTTTAGAAGCCTTTTCTTTCTTTGTAAGCATCTCAAGCGTACCTGTTTCCAGATCTTTTTCAATCTGAACATAAGCAGCGATTCGTTTCTTGATAGTTGGGAAGTTTGTAAGAAGTCCTGGAACCCATTTTGTGTTGATATAGAAATTTCCAGTTTCCTCGGCGATAGTCTTAACCGTTTCACGAGCTTGAAGTTTTGTTCCTACCAGAAGCGCTACTTTCCCTTTGGATGTAGCATCCTCAAGAGCTTTCTTCACCTCGGTGATACGAGTCTCGGTCTTGTAAAGGTCGAATACATGGATATTGTTCTGTATCCCGTAAATATAGTCACGCATCTTTGCTGACCAGAATTGTCTCTTGTGTCCAATATGCACGGCATTGTCGAGCATATCCTTGATAAGGGCAGTATTTGCCATAGGGTAAAAGGGTGAAAAAATAATCCTTAAAATAAATTTTCTTTCCATACTACGAAAGGCTCTGTTCTCGGGAGTCCAGGAGATAGTATTATAGAGGAAAGAAAACCTCGGTTTTTTCATTTTCCGAAAAAACCGAGGTTATTATATGGAAAAAATCCAAAAAGCAATCTTTTATTTGCTAAAAATAGTCATAAGCGGAGTCGCTACAAATGACGCCATGATGCCTATTATAATAATGAGAGCAACGATTTTTGCGGGGGTATTTTTCTTCATGGTTTTGGAATGATAGGAAATAATGAAAAGGTTCTAGGTGGCGAGTGTAACAAGAAAATCTTTCGTGTCAAAAGTATTTTAATCAGTCGGGATGGTCACCCCGGACGATACGCCATCCAATATGACTTTTTTCCCTATGAGATCGAGAATAATGGATTTTTGATTCGCATATGAAGAGCGAATGACATCGAGATAGTACCCAATGTCTTTTAGCAAGTCGGGAACCGTAAGAACGGATATGCGTGCAGGAAGAATTTCGATAATGGTTCCGTTGAGGTCATAAGATTTGGTATCTCAATCTTTTTTGATCTTGAGAGTCAATCGGGAAAAAGCATGTCTTTTGAAAAGATATTTCCCACTCATTTCTACGTTGTAGCTACTATTTTCTCAAGCGAACGATTTGTTTATATTATTTACATCGATGACATATTCTCACGTCTCATCGATAGAAGCGTCGATATCTTTAAATGTAATAGGCAAAAAGTTTGCGATGTTTTTGAAATCCTTATCGAGAAGTTCTTTTTGTATGAATAGTTGGATAGTCGGACTATTGTTATCTCGGACCGTATCTTCATCCGTACTTTGAATCTGAGGAATCAGACCGCTTGATTCGGTCTTCAGAAATGTTACCTCAAAGAAATTTTTAAAGTCGGATCGATATTTGAGAAGCGGATCCGTCATCGAGGTGTTTGCGGTTTCCGATTTTTTTTCTTTTTCATCAAGGGATATCGCGATATTTGGGAATATCTTCTTTTGACCAAAAGTATCCGTCAAAGAGATATCTGCTATCATATGATTTTGTTCCCAGAGCTTGAAAGAAAAAATATTTCCCAGTATAGCCACTTGTACATCATAAAAACCATCTTTAGAAAAGTCATTCATGACATGGAGAGTCGTGATATCAACATTATTAAACTTCTTCAGATAGTCCTGTAAAAATTTCAAGCTCATCTCATTATTTGCCTCCACGAGTATTCATTGTGCTTCTTTGTTGCTATCGTTCAGATGTGAATCATTGAGATATTTTGGATAGTTGTCAAACATCGCAACAAGCGTATCGAATGGCTTAATGGTACTCTGTAAGAGCGTATAACTATCGACTACTTGAGAATCCAGCCGAAGAGAGCCGGTCGAATAAAAATCTTGACGCTTGCTTTCTATGTCTCTTTGAGCATGGTTTATCATAGATTTGAAGGTCTCGATAAAACTTATTTTTAACTCTTTGCTTCATCCTTGGATAAATTCTGTTTTCAGGAGCCATCCCTTTGTGGTCTTGTCGACAAATGTGTTGACAAATACTCCATAGAGCTTCGAAAAAATCTTGGTATAGTTATAGAATATGGCAGAGGTGAGGGTAGTGGTTTTAATCCCGTTGGCCTTGTTTTGTGCATAAAACTCATTTGTAATCTGAAAGAGATGGTCTATTATTTGAAGCGTGTCTTCGTTTGCGATAGTTGGTCAGGAGGAGAGATACTGGGTTGTGAAAAACACAAAAGGCAGGAACTCTTCTTGACTCAACGCTTTGTTGTCAAGTATTCTTTGAAGACTTTCTTCAAGAGAGCTATTGAGGTCGCTTTGATTGAGGGAGGAAAAATAATATACTGAAAAAATATCGGAAAGATGCAAATAATAAGAGTTCTGATGGAGATTTTTTTTCGGAGCGATAATATTTTCCGTCAAAGTCGTAAGAGGGGATTCCGGTGAGAGAGAATCAAATGTATCCGTATCGTTGATAAAATTGGTAAATCGGACGATATAGTAGTATTTTTTGAGGATAGAAAGTCACTCGATGTAGAGATCGGGGTTGAGTTTCTTCATGGCATCGAGTGTATTTTTTACATTTGCTTCAGAAGCTTTCCCCGTAGTCATAAAGAATGGAGCCATTTCTGCTACGAGTTCATTTTTGAGAAGTACTGCTTTTTTTGATTCGTTAATAAAAATAATACTGGACGTATCAAAAAAAGCAGTACCGTCCATATTTTTAAGTATTTTGCTTTCCGCTATAGCATTATAGGCATCTTTGAACGCATGAAACCTTTTATTGATGTCTTTTTGCACATTCATGAATGTATTTTCGTCGGACGCAATGAGTATCTTTCTTTCATCCGGGGAGTTCATGTCTATATATCGGATAAAGTCTATCAAGGATATACGAAGCATATCCGCTCACTTGAGATTTTGCGTATTTTTTGGATCGTGTTTAAAAAACAGAGAAGGAAAGAGCACGAAGTTCGTTGCATGAGATCGTTTCGTACCGCTCACGAGTTCTATATTGAGAAATGTATCAAATGAAAATATCTTTATGTCGGATCATCGGGTATCGACCATAAATACACCGCGGTTTTTTGGTTTCAGGGTAAGGTCGCTGAGCTGAAACTCGTATTCTTCAAGACCGGTTTGAATATTGCAAATAAAAAGTCCGGCACCGAGCACGACGGTATTCACTGCTCCATTTTTCTTGAAATCAATAGGCGTACGTGCTTGGGAGACATAATAGATATTATCTACTGGCGAGAATCGTTCAAGAAACAACACGTCTGCTTCCGATCTCGAACCGGACGCACTGACCTCTAGAAACTTTTTCTGGTCATCTCTCCATTTATAGAGCTTGTGTTCATCGGAAAAATCAACAGTAGTAGTCTGTTCTCTTGGGAGTATATCTCCTCAGAAGGATATGAAAATAAGAAGTCCAGCTCAGAGAAAAACCGTGAGTATAAAGATGAATTTTTTCATAGGTGAAGAGTATTATCGTGCTATAACTTCAAATGGAAGAGATTTCCTTGTCTTTCGCATTTTTGCATCCACGGTTTCTATTTCTGCCGTATGCACACCAATCGCTAGATTGTTATCATCATTTATCGCAACGGTCTGTGTTATATCCGTTGAAAGTATTTTTGCCAGAAGACCGTCTATATAGAGATTGACACTCATTATCTCGTCCTGACCAGGCGTGAGAGTGAATCGGAGATTGAAATACTGATCTCCGTAGATTCTTGTTGCAGCACCATCTTTTGCAGGACTCGTGATGGTGATAGTGGTTGCGGGATTTCTATCTTCAAATATTACTTTGACGGTATATATTCCAGTGTATCCGTACTTGTCTATGGCACGGAAAGTGAGGGTATGTTCCCCTCTGAATTCTTCCCCAAAAGCTATGCTCGGAACTTTGAATACTCCTCAAGAGTCCGTTTCCGGTATGGGATATTTTTGTACCAGTACGCCATCTCGCAGGAATTCAAGTCGTGAGACTTGATTATCGGAATTGTATTTGATTTCAAATGGATACTTCGCAAGAGGATAGACTCCGCCATTCTTAAATGATGCGGAAACGGTGACGTGAGAGAGTCCTTCGTTCGGTCGTACGCACATCTCATCACTCATATCGTTTATGACATTTTCCATCCCTGAGAAGTAAGCATTTCCCGCCTCGGATTTGAGCCAACCGGAGATAGAAGCAAGCCATTCTTTGTCAAATCCGTCGATAATGGGATTGAGATTTGTTGCCAAGTATCATTTCTTGATAGCTTCAGACGGAGTATTGTCTGTCACCTTTCCATTACAGAGGCTGTCTACCTGGACTTCTTTGAAAGACCCTTCGTATTCGGTTGGCTTCACGGCAAAGAGGGAGGTGATTCTGAGTTTATCTGGAGTGGATTCGGTTGCGAGCTTCCCGGATATCTGACTGATGGTTGCGGAAAATACAGAATCCGGTTTTGTAAATGTTTCTTTCGGAAGATTTTTGTGGGCAAATTCCATGTAATCATGCCAAATCGGAGCAGCACAATTGAGTCCATCGCACGTTCCTTTCGTCTCCGATCCATCAACGTTTCCTGCCCAAACCACTGTTGTGATCTGTGGGGTATATCCGGCCGTCCAGAGGTCCCGAGGAAGGATCATTTTCTTTCCGCCCTTGCTCACATCCTTGTTGGAAGTTCCGGTTTTTGCCGCTACTGGACGGTCTTTAAGAGTCAAGACGTTGTTCCAGAAATCGCTCGGACGACTTGAGGCATCCGAGAGGATGGAACTTATGATATATGCGGCTGCATCGGAAACGATAGGTTTTCCCGGGATATCTGTATATTGTTCGACGAGATTCCCTTTCTTGTCAACGATCTTCAGGATAGGATTCAGCTCTTTTTTCGTTCCACCGTTTGCAAATACACTGTACGCTTGAAGGAGCTCAATCGGCTTCAATTCCCCGGTACCGATGGCGAGAGGGGCACCATAATTGCCATCATTACTGAGAGAACTTATTCCGAGGGCTTCAGCGAAATCTACCACACTGCTTTCGCCACCTGCGAGATAGAACATTTTGATGGCAGGAATATTTCGGGAATAGTCGAGGGCTTTTTTGACAGTCATCTTCCCCATAAAACGTTCATCATAGTTGTTCGGTTCCCAGTTTCCAAATTTGGTTTTGAGGTCGAAAATCGGCGTATCCGGTCCAATCGGATTTTTGGAAATAGCGAGCGTATAGACAAGTGGCTTGAAAGACGATCCGGGTTGTCGTTTGGAAGTGATGATATTTACGTTCCCATCTTCATCTCCATTGAAGTAGTCAGCTCCGCCGACCATGGCGAGAATCTGTCCGGTTTTATTGTCCATGCTTACGAGAGCCGCAGATTTCGCTCCGTATTTCGTTTCATTGATTTTCACTTGTTTCTTCACGAGCTCTTCTGCTTTGTTTTGGAGAGCTGGGTCAATGGTTGTATATATCTTGAGTCCACCCTGGGACTCAAAGTCTTTTCCGTATTTATTCTCCAGATAATCCTTTATATAGAATACGAAATGCGGATATTTTATATTTTCCTGATATTTACGGAACTGGAAATCAAGACCTCCGATGAAAGCGCTTTGATACTCGGCTGGCTTGATCTTTCCATCCTCGAACATACGCCCGAGTACGAAATCCTTGCGCCCTGTGTTATATTCGAGAACCATTGTTTTTCTTTCTCCTATGGAGACAGTTCAGGAGGACGCTTTTTCTTCTCTGGATGTTGGTAGAGTCTTGGTGTTCGTCTTTCCGGTTTTTACAACCGGTTTCTCATTCATAACTGCGGGAACGGCTTTTTCTCCGACTTGTCCTTCGACTTTGATGGAGTTGAGAAATGCAAGAAGATCGCTGTAGTCGAGTGTTGTACAACCGTAATTGTCGATCGAGTAAGATTTTTTGAGATATTCTTGTTTAATGTTACAAACACTCACTTTCGTCTGAGTGAGTGGCTTAAATTCGAGTCCTGAAAAGAATTCTTTGAACTGCTCTATGAGTCCCTGATACTGTGTATCTTTCCCATTTGCATCCAGCTGGATACTGTCTTTTATATTACCGACTTCGTATACCGAGAAATACCCCATGAGACGATCTCGATGGGAATAGGGAGAATAGTATGAAGATCCCTTGGGAAGTGATGCGAGAATGGAACTTCCGAGAACCCCGACATCCTTTACCGATTTATTGAAATACGTCTTGGAAGCTTCCTCGACTCCATACGCATTGTTTCCGAAACTAATCTTGTTGAGATAGAGTTCCAATATCTTTTCTTTTGAGTACTTATTGTTGAGTTCATAGGAGAGATAAATCTCTTTTGCTTTTCGATCCGTACTCCGTTCGGATGTAAAGAATACATTTTTGATAAGTTGTTGACTGATAGTGGACGTCCCCTGTACTTTATCGGTTTTTCCGATAATATAATTGAGTCCAGCTCGTACCAGTCCCTTGAAATCGATTCCGGGATTTTCAAAAAAAGTCTTATCTTCCGCACTGATGATCGCATTTCGCATGTGCGATGAAATCTGATCATACGGTACATAGGTGCGTTTCTCCTCGTTGTAGAGATTATAAAGTTCACCACCGTTCCTGTCGTAGATGATACTGCTTTCCGGAAGTATATCACTCTCGATTTTGGAGATGGCAGGAACATCGTGAAGATAGTATACCGCAAGTCCTATGGTCGAAAAGACGCCGAGAAAAACTATCAAGAGTATGCTATAGAGTGCCATGTATTTTCAAGACCCTTTTTTCTTGTTGCCTTTGGCTGCGAGATAGGCTTTTTTCAGAGCAGATACGCGTATCTTTACTTTTTTGAATTCAGACATAAGGGAAGAAAAGGAATTATTGCAATTCTTCCCGAGTGTATTCAGAAATGGTTTTTTTTCAAGAAGTTTTGTATTCGTTGCTCTGTCCTTGGTATTGTGAGGGTGAATCCGGGGAGAGATACCACCGATTTTACTTTTTCAGTTGGATGGATCATGAAGATGAGAAACAGGATTGGTTGAGTTTGGATGACGAGAGCATCATAAAAGAGCTCACGACTCTCAAGGGGGTGGGGAAATGGACTGTACAGATGATACTCATGTTTCGACTCGGACGACCCGATATCTTCCCAATCGACAATCTCGGTATCCGACAAGGCATCGCCGGACTCTATAGTATTGAACGAAAAACAGAAAAGGAGTTCACAAAAGAGATGAATCGAATTGCTGAATCTTGGAGACCTTACAGAAGTGAAGCATCAAGACATATTTGGAGATGGAAAGATGGACAAAAGAACAAAGCAAATCCCGAGTTTTCGGGATTTGTTTCTCTTTCGAGTCATATTGGATAGAGGCCCCAGAACGTACTTGATTGTTGCGTTGACGGAGTGACCGATAGGTTCCTCATGGAATCTCACGAAATTATTTGCTTATTTAAAATAAACCTGTTACACTGTGATGGAAATGTGGATATTTTATAAATAATTTTATTTTTAGTATGAAAAATTCTCCTATTTTACAGGTTTTGTTGATCGTTTTTCTCGTTGGAGCAGGGATATTTCTATATATAGAAAACAAATCGACCGTTCGTCCTGAGGACACAAAAATCCAAAGTGAATCCGAGAGGGGAACGACGGACGGAGTTAATAGCCTCTATGAAGCGGAACAAAAAAAGCTTCAAAAAAAGATGGATGATTACACTATATACAATAATGCCGTTGATGCTCTCGATATCGGTGCGTGCGAGAAAATCGTAGGAAATGATGCACTCAAGTCTGAATGTACCGACAATGTATACACCGCACAGGCTTCCAAAGAAAAGAATGTACAGATATGTGATAAGATTCAGAATACCGATACCAAGACTCGATGTTTGAGCGGTTTCGCATACGATACGGCCATTGCTTCCGGAAAACAATCGGATTGTGATAAGATAACGGGTGATAGCGACCTCAAGAATGCCTGTACGAAAAATGTCGTTTTTGCTCAAATCGAGAGCGCGTCATTTACCGGAACTGTGGATGTGTGTGCATCGCTCACCGGAGTAGATAAAGACTACTGTATGGGGCGTATCAAGAAGGATACGGACATAGACTTGCTTCAGAAAGGAACAAGCATACTGGATATGCAAGTATGTTTGAAGATTCAGGATACAAAGATGAAAAATACTTGTTCTGATACTATATATATAACACAAGCTATGGAGAAACAAGACGGAACTCTCTGTGCCAAGATCGTCGATCCGGCACGAAAAACAACTTGTACCGCCAAGTTTGTTCAAATTGCCGACAAACTTGCCTTGCAACAGGCTCGGGCGAGCAATAATCTCGCAATGTGTGCCAAGATTACCACTCAGGCTCTCAAAACAAGTTGTACTGATGGTATACTTCAGAAACAGGGAGTAGCAAATAAAGATACGGCTATTTGTGCGAAAATCAGTGATGCTTCGACAAAAAAGGATTGTACCGATGCTGTCAAGCTCTTGATCAATCAGGCAAATAAATAAATCAAAATAAATATTTCTTTACTTTTTTCTTTATGAAACGCTTTTCTTTTTACGTAATATCGTTGTGTGTTGCGTTGTGTACCGGAATATCTCTGTCTTTTGCAGCCTGTACTTCTCCAACATTGCTTCAAAAATGGGGTGGGATGACCTACGTCAACTGGGATTTTAATACTTCGGATATAAATACTCTTGAATTTGAGGTGAAAGTCAATAACAATCCTGGTCCGAGTAGTGATTTATTTCTCCAACTATATGACGGGAAGATTGATGGTACTGATCAATATTTTGGAATTCAAACTACTGGGAGAGTGCTCTTTAGTAGATTTAAAACATCCAGTCCGTGAGATGCACAAGTACCAGCTGGTTCGACACTGGCTTTAGATGGAAACCCGGCAAATGGGGAGGGATCAACGTATATTAGCGTGAGAAAGGAATTTGGATCGCTTCCAGTAGGGACCTACTTAGTGAAGATAAAACGAGATAACTATGACGGGACGGGTGATTGGTTTAAATATTATGTCACATTTCCTGGTGGTACGGAGCAATATATTGGAGCTATTCGTTTTCCTCGATTAAATCCTAGTGTTCCAGCGAGCTTTAACAACGATGGAGGAACATGGACAGAATTCTGGGACAATAATGGGGCGACTCTGAACCCTGTGCCTGAGTGGAATGTCAGTACGAAGGTCAGAGCAAATGGGGGCATGATTCCACGTACAGCAGTAAGTAAGTATTCACCTATGCCAAACTCAGACACCTATGCGGAGTCTGTTGGCGGATTTGTAAATAATACCATAGGTGGATGTACAGTGAGGGTTCATGGAGGTACAACCCCATGGATACAAACGAATCTTTGGACTGATTTTGCTGATACAGGAGTTGCTATCATGCCTTCAAGTGCTGCTCCAGTTGTTGGGACAGGAGCTGGACAGAATGCCGGAGTTGTATTGTTTGATTATCTCACAGGACTTCCTTCTGATCAGAGAGTATCCCTCAATGCCAATACATTGAATTTTACTGGAACTTTCTGGACACAAAATGCAGGATGGTGTACGTTTGGCGAACTTGGTGCGAATGGTGCCAAACTCACAGGAAGTACGGATAATCTGTCCATGACAGGATTCGCTTGGTGTGAAAACGCTGGATGGATTTCATTCAATCCGACGGGATCGATATCTCCAGGAACAGATGTTTATTTCACGAAATCCACTGGACTCTTTCATGGATTTGCTTGGTCCGATAATCTCGGGTGGATTAGTATGGAAGGACTTATGACGGATATAACGGCTCCATCTCCTTTGAATTTCGCTACTTTTAGCGCGAGCGGGTCGAAAATGTTTACTTTGAATGATCCATCTCCGACAGTGCCAGCTAGTGGAAATTATGAATTTAAGATAACTAATTGGGATAGTACTACAACTACACTGACAGGTGCTTCTTCTCCAAACTTTACTCACGACTTCCGTCAAGCAAAACTCTATTATCTCAAAATAACCGATCCGTTTGGAAATAGTTCTGAGGGAAATGTGCAAGTGGTCGCAGATGTACCGTCTGAAACGTTGGATAATTCACACAAGATCGCATTGGGTGCTACAGAAACTACATATACTGGAACTTTTGCCACTTCGAAAGTGGCAGATGGAACTCAAGTTCACTCGTTGAGCTTGAAACTTCGTGATCAGTATGGAAATGTGGTAAAGAACGAGTCCACTACCGATACACCAGCAGTTGCTATAAAAACAGTGACTGTGAGTGTTGCATTTAATAATACTGTCTCTAAAGATCAAGTAAATATAGGAGGGAATGCAATAAAATATCCTCTTGGAACTATCGGACTTGCTTTAGGTGGTACTGATAGTGGAACGGGTAGTGAGGATTCTGGGAATTATAAGCTCGATATTGTGTCATATGCTCCGACCAGCTCAGGATATTCATTTACGACACCAGGCAATAACATCTCTCTCCATAAACTCACGTATGAAGTTACAGGAGTCGGTGGAACTTCTGGACAGATTGAAAAAAAGGATAAATTCGGTACGAATAATCTGAAATTCTCTCCAGCCCTCTATATAGGATCGGTTACAAATAACGATAATTGGGCTATTCGCCAGGGATATGATAGCACCTTTACTGCAACTCTTCTGACAGGAACAACCGTTCCTCTTGGTACTCCGAAAGTACAACATATTCTTGGTATATACGATACTTCAGGAAGTTATGCTGAGAGCACCCTGATGTCCTACCAAAATCCAAAGGTTACTCCTGGTAGTGGCACAGAACTATGTAATGGATATATGAAAACCATCACAACATTCAACGATCCAAAATATATGACAGGGGGTTCTGTAAATGACTGTTATCGTCCAGATTCTTCCAATATTCTCTTGAGTAACCCAAGTAGCTCTATGAGCTTCTCTTGGAAACCAACGATTATCTATGCTGCACCAACAAATAGTACGGTTAAATACTCTTCCGAGATTTCTTATACCACTGGTTCAGTCAGCGTAAAATACCCATCCTATAGCCGAACGAATAACTGAGCTACTATCACAGATCCTCTCGCAATCACGCCAACAGATGTTTGATCAGGAGTCATCAATCAATCCGTCAAAATCCTCGGTATGGCGACCGGTCGAAATACGATTGATATGCTCTCTGGAAACAGTACGAATGCGGTTGGTTCCCTCACGCGTACCGATATCAAGAACGCTATCCACAAGAATGTCGAACTCATGACCAAATGAGGAGCTACTGGAACAGGTACGAAATACCAAGTATACATAGGAGATCAAATTATTTCCGCTTGGCCAGATTCTAGCAAAGATACCATCATCATTAAATGAGGAAATCTGACTATCGATGGGAATATTATCGGAGGAACTGCGATACGAGGTATCATCGTCCTCCAAGATGCAAACGGACATGGAGGAAATATCTATATAAAAGATACGGTGCGTAATATAGATGCAGTTCTCTATGCCGACAAGAGTGTCATTTCTGGAACTTCCGCCCCTTCTTCTTACTACTCCGATACGCAAAGTGCTACAGGACAGCTCTTTCTAAATGGATCTATGATCTCCGATAATACGATTGGAGGAGCCTCTATGACGCCACTTAAGTGTCCGTACAATGTGAGTTGTAATACGGGTAACGCAACAAATGATGATAAAATGGCGAAACGATATGACCTCAACTACTTCCGATTCTACTCTGGAACTGGTGCTTTAAGTCCAGGCGCAGCAATGAGTCCGCAGGTTCCTGCCGGAACGGAGACCTATCCATTCGTCATAAAGTACGATAATCGTCTCCAGACGGCACCGCCTCCAGGATTCAAGATAGCACAATAAGAATATATCCACATGATGAGTTCTCTTGAAATCATCATCAATAGATCGGACCGGTAGTTTTAATGACACATCGAACCCCTTTCTATAAAAGAAAAGACTCAACCTGAAACGTTGAGTCTTTTCTTTGGGCGATTCAACCGGTATTCGGATTGCTATTTGACTCCTCCAAGTATGCGTCGTCACTCCTTATGAATGATATTGTGGAAAAAAGTTTGACATCCTTCCTTATTTTTATACTATCTATGTGTTGGCATTTCTTACTATTTTTTATGCAAACGATACAAAAACAATTTTTCTTTAGCTTCTTCTTTCGAAAATTCGAAGGATTGTTTTTGGTGTAAAAAACACTACGATCAACCAATCCTTCGAGCAATTGAGGGATTTTTTTTATTTTTTCACTTTTCTTTCTATGAATACAAGTAAACGTTCAGAAGCGGACATGCAATGGATTTCTCGTATACAAAACCAGTTGCGGAGCGATTCCATAAGCGAACAGGATCGAGCCTACTATTCACGCATCCTTCGAGTCCTGGACATGGAGGATCTCACGGAACAAAAGGGACATCCGGTGCGGATGATCGTGGAATCCATCACCACCTCTCCGTTTTTTGCGAATTTTTCACAGGCTTCGGTACCGGAAATCGTTTCCGAATGGGAAACATTCGATCTCTTCAACTTTCCTGAGGATCATGTGGCGAGACGTCCGAGCGACAGCTATTTCTTGCACAAATCCGACATCAAAAAAGAGAGTATTCTCCTTCGACCCCATACTTCCGTCATGTGGTACTACCACCTCGTCGAGAATGGAGGCATGGAGACACTCGCACAAACAGGAGAAGTGCGGGCACTTTCGTACGGAAAGGTATACCGAGTGGACGAACTCGACACAACGCACCATGAATGTTTTCATCAGATAGACGGACTCCGAATCGTGGAAAAAGAACGGGAAATCATCGACCAGAACACCCTCAAAGAAGTGCTCTCCGCCACCATACAGGCACTCTTCGGAGCGGGAGTGAAGTACCGTTTCAATGCAGACAATTTCCCATATACGACCGACAGTCTCGAAGTGGAAGTGGAGTACGAAGGGCGATGGATAGAAGTACTCGGAGCCGGGGTCGTACACCCGAGCGTACTCCAAAAACTCGGTATAGATCCGGAAAAGTACAACGGATGGGCATTTGGATTCGGGATCGAGCGACTCGCCATGCCGCTCAAAAAAGTATCCGACATCCGTATATTTTGGAGCCAGGATCCACGGATTACGAGCCAATGGGGGGATTTTGCACCATACAGAGAAGTCAGCAGCTATCCTCCCGTACTCAAGGACATATCCTTCATAGTACCGAAGGAATTGTTTGTCATGGATGAAAAAGAGATGCAAAAATCGGGAGAATTGGAACTCACTCGGGAAACGGAATCCAATTTCTTCGCCATCACCGGTGCGATCCGAGACATATCGTGAGATCTCATCGAGGAGGTAAAAATCACCGGGATGTTCGAGGATGATGCCAGATTTTCGGAGGACAAAAAGTCCATCACCATCCGTATCACATTCCGATCGCTCGAAAGAACCCTGACAAATGAGGAGATCAATATAGCATACTTCCTGATCCGGGAAAAAATCGAGAAAGAACTCGGGTATGTATTACGATAAGTATATTTCTGGAGGGGTCAAAATCCCCATGTGCTATATTCGATCCTCCTGTGCAAACTCACTTCCGTCAATCCACGCTTCCTCGCTTCCTTCTTCTTCGATATTTTCATCGAAAATAAGGTGAGAATCGATACTGCCGATAATAAATCAGACAATACTCCATAGATTTTTTGCGGTAACATGAGGGTTTTCCGTTGCTATGTAGGCAATGGGGTAAATTTTCTCAAGGATTGAGGGTGTTTTTGCTGTGTGCACAAAAGAATAAAGTTCGCTATCGAACGTGTCATTTTCATATGCGAGACGAAGCTGTATACGAAAATCTTCGAGTCATTGATCCCAATTTCAGCTGACATGAATCCCGCCAACCGAGAGACCGAAGGAATCGAAATTATAATCTCCTTGGAGCGGATAGTGTTCCAGAAATACAGGAGAGGATATTTGAGAAGCATCTAGTTGTTTTGCTCCATCCGTAGTTCCCATCTCGGGATTATGAGAGAAAAACACATTCGGGAGAATAATATCTCCCGCGAATTTTTCGTCGCTTACTGGATATGATTCTGAAAGAAAAAACACAGTATCGGGATTGAACTCTGAAATCATGATGGAAAGAATATCGCTGGCAGATCAAGAAAACTTTCATACAATACGGATATTGCCATAAGCATAGACTTCACACGATATATGAGAAAGAGGGGCTCTCTTCGCATCGATTTGTTTTTGTATGAGATCGAAAATGACGGGATTTTGGACAATAACTGTGTGAAGCATGGGAATTTGTGAAGAGATATATTGAGAAGATTATACGGGAAATATCAGATATATCAAAAAAGTTTTTAAAAAGCCTGAAAATACTTTTGCCTTTTCATCTCTTTTCCATATACTTGCCCCCGCTTCTTTAAAAGAGCTCTTTTTTCTGTTCAAAAGAGCAGGAAAAATATATGACCATGGCGGATGTAGTTCAATTGGTTAGAGCGCCAGACTGTGAATCTGGATGTTGAGGGTTCAAGCCCCTTCATTCGCCCCATTTTTAGAATGATTTGTTTTTTCTCCAAAGCTCAGTTTAGTTCTCTTATGGGGGCTTGAACGTGAGGCAAAATCGTGCATACGATTTTAGAAAGCCAACGATTTGGCTTTCGGCCGAGGGCGGTCCGGAGGAAAGCCCCTTCATTCGCCCCATTATAATAGTTACTAGGGAATAGTAGCTAGTTACTAGGAATAAGTATTTTATCTGCTCCTGGCAACTGGTAACTAGCAACTAGCGACGAATCTTATTTTTTAACCTTTACATTTTTATGACTCAGACACAAGGAAAGAAAGATGATGATTTTGGACTCGTACTCAAGGACGCAGCTCCGATACATACTCCTAATATGGGAGAACTTGTTTCCGGAACCGTTGTAAGTGCCAGTCAGAAGATGATTCTTGTAGATCTTGGCGGTCAATTCAC
>JAQTWO010000071.1 GCA_028689245.1 Candidatus Altimarinota bacterium
CTCTCATATCAAGTCTAAAGTCAATGTTCACAGATGAGCTACAAAAGATAAAAGACTCAAGATACTCTCGAGCCTTCTATCACACTAACCCTGACACTGGGTAGCAACACGTTTTGACTATTAAGCCAGAATATATGAAGATTCAAAAGATTTTTTAAAAAAGTCGAGAAATGGCTCTGGTGAGCGATTATTTTATATAGACTATCTTATTTTTTATGTTTCTGTAAAGAAATATCACTCATAATGAGAATCGTGCTCAAGGCACAAATTTGAGGTATTTTTTGTGGAGAAAATGCAAGGGAAAGTGTGTGAAGAAACTTTAAAAATAGACAAAATACTTGAAATAGAAATCTTTTTCTTTATACTTACAATCAAGTTGTAGTTTGGTAACTCTTTGAATACTATGTCGAATATATGTCCCATACAAGCTATTATCGAGATAATATCAAAGAAATGGGTGTTGCATATTTTTAAAAGTCTATCTCATGGAATAGACTCGTTTAGCTGATTTCAGAAGGAGATTCCCGGCATAAATTCGCGCATCCTGTCAGAGCGTCTCGTTGAGCTGGAGAAGCATGGCTTCATAGAGCGGAGGATTGTCTCTGAACGCCCTGTGAAGATCAAGTATTTTCCGACCTACAAGTGCCATGATCTCGTAAAGGAATTTGATCACATGGAAACCTGCATCCGATCCTGGAACGACAAAAAATAACTCTTCAGGGAGAGTAATACTCCCCCCTATTTTCCCATTTTACTTTCTCTTATTCTTTCCCATGGCTTCACCATTTTCTCTCAATATTCTCAGTAATCCCGAAGACAATACCCTCGAAAACTTCGTCATCGAAGTGGAAGAACTGAGCAATCTCGATTTCTTCAAGCGGGCTCATCTCCCGACAGATATTATGGCGGAAATAGAATCCAAGAGCCAGGAAGTGGAAAAGGCAAGTTTTACCATCTCCACCTATTGTCCTTTTTTTCATGCAAAAAAACTCCATATTCTCTATATTCACGACAAATCACAGCATACAAAGGAGCTTTCTAAGATCCTCTCTCTCATGAAAGGAGATATTGCCCTATATACAAGCAAAAAAGATCAGGCAGCGGATTTTCTCGACAGTCTGATTCTCTCGACGTATTCATTTGAACAATTTCTGACAAAGAAAACACCTCGACGTCTCGCATTTATAGTTGAGAATCAGACAGAGGCATTGCAGACGGAACTGGCTTTCCGTGTAGAACTCCTTTCTTGCATCTATCTCGTGCGGGATATGGTCAATATGCCGCCTTCTCAGAAATACCCTCGACGTCTCGCAGAGCAGATCATGAAGCTCCCATTCCGCAATACGAAAGTATCGCTCATGGAGAAAAAAGAGCTCGAAACGAAGGGATTCGGACTCTTGCTCGGAGTGGCGTCTGGAAGTGACAGAGATCCATGTGTGCTCGTATTCGAACGTATGATCGACAAAAACCTCCCGACTCTCGCACTTGCGGGGAAATGAGTGACATTCGATGCAGGAGGTCTTCAGATCAAGCCGGATGATGCTATGCTCGACATGAAATCCGACATGGCAGGTGCCGCAACGGTTGTCGGGACACTCCTCGCTCTCGATTCCGAGACAAGTCTCCGTGCCAATATCGTGGCGGCGATCGGACTCACGGAAAATCTCCTCGGAGGAAGTGCGATGAAACCGCTCGATATTCTCCGCTCTTATAATGGAAAAACCGTTGAGATCGGGCATACTGATGCAGAAGGACGTCTCGTGCTCGGAGACCTTCTCGGGTATCTGGAAGCAACCTATTCCCCACAAACGATTATCTCAGTCGCGACATTAACAGGAGCCGTGGTGTACGCACTGGGTCAAAACTATGCAGGAATCATGGGGAACAACCAGGAAATCATCACCGAAATCCTCACGAATCCTGTCTGAGAAGAGCGATTCTGGCAACTCCCGCTCGATGCCGATATGATCGAGAATACCAAGGGAGAGATTTCCGATATCAAGAATGTGACTTCCGGATACAAAGCATGATCCAGCATGGGTGCAGCATTTCTCACGCACTTCGTCAAAGATTCCAAACTCGTTCACTTGGATATCGCCGGTCCTGCCTACCGAACAAGTGCCTATTCCTATCTCCCGAAAGGGGGAACCGGGTTCGGAGTCATGACGCTTGTGGAGTTTTTGAAGAAATAAAATACTATCTAATCATTCATTTCATGGCATCATATAATGATCTCGTAAACATCCCTACTTTTGAAAAAAGAAAAGAAGAATTTTCCCAAGATCGCGGAAGTGTGAAATTTTATTGTCGGGATTGCCAGAAAAACATCGAAGCAACCCGACTCCATCCTGCAAAATACCTCTATGAGTGCCCGTCATGCAAGGGGAAGAATATTTCTATCTGAACGGAGAGTTCGGTGAAAGAGGTTTATAGCAAGAGACGATAGAATCACATGTATTCCGATGTTTTCTAGGAGTCTTTTGCGAATTATTTCAACTCCCCGCCTCCCATCATCTCTCTTTTTCTCCCTATCACTTCCGTAAAATATACGGAATTATTAAAATACATGGACTGTCATTACACTATATCTTTTCTTTTCTTCTATGAAAAAATTCTTTATCGCCATCATGGTACTTGCGGCCATCGCATTTGGAAATGCAGTATATCTCACGAGTCAGGCATATGCCCTCAAAGCAAAACTCGCAGAATCCGCTGGTTCATACTCCACTTTTTGCGATATAAACGATACATTTTCCTGTTCCAATGTCCTCCTCTCGCCACGAGCTCAGATTTTCGGGATGCCTTTTCCTGCTATCGCGACTGTGGTCTATCCGATCATATTTCTCGTAGCGCTTCTCGGGTATCTCGGAATCTGTCGAAAAGCCTTTCCGATCCTTGCGGGAATGGCAGTCGGGGGAATGTGTTTCAATGGATACTTCATCTTCCAAGAAGCCTTCTATATAGGGTCGTTCTGTCCGCTCTGCCTCATGTGTACGGGGATTATCGTGACGATCCTCGTGTTGTCTGTTTTGGGCATCCGGAAAAATAATTTGACAAAGTAGGAAACATTATAACACGCCTCACCACATCTGGTGGGGCTCTTTTCTGCTCTTTTCTTTTCTCTTTTTCCACTTTTTCCATATAATCCTCGCGGATTCTTTCTGGCATCATATGCTTTGGTTCGAGGAAGGAGAAGCAAGGATTGGAAGAGTATTATTCTCGTTCTCGCTTCTCAGATTCTCGGTAAGTATATGAACCGGAGAGATTCTCTTTATATTTTCATTTTCATATTTATGATAGCAGGACTCTCTGACCAGAATGCCCTTACCAAGGAAATGGTCACAAAAACCTACGACATCGGAGGAAAGAAGATTACTTTCGAGTCCGGACGACTCGCGCTTCTTGCGGACGGTGCGGTGGTGATTCGCGATGAGGAAGGAAATTATCTCCTGACCACCGTCGGGTTGAAGCGAGACGTCAATCCAATGGCGGATTTTTTTCCGCTTTCTGTAGAATTTCAGGAAAAGTACTACGCAACCGGGAAGATCGGAGGAAACCGATTCATGAAACGCGAAGGACGACCTTCCGAGGCGGCTATCCTCAATAGTCGAATGATCGACCGTCCGATTCGTCCCATGTTCCCAAAAGGAACGCTCAATGAGGTACAGATTATCTCTACGATCATGTCTTCTTCGGGAACTTCCGACTTCGGATTCTACGGGATCACCGGCGCATCACTCGCACTTCAGCTTGCGGGAGTCGGTCAATTTGAGGGACCGGTTGCAGGAGTTCGTATCGCACTTCTCGCAGACGGAACGACATTCAAATTCGATCCTTCCATCGTGGAACTCTCGACCGCACTCCTTGATCTCATCGTCGCAGGGACCGACGATGCTATCACTATGGTAGAGTCTCAGGGGAAAGAGGTGGATGAGTCCATCATGGTGCGAGCTTTTGAATTTGCCCATGCCATCGTGCAGGATATGGTGCGAGCACAAAAGGATTTTATCGCGTTTTACACCGAAATTCATCCGCTTCCAAAGGTTGTTTTGACGGTGAAGGATATCAATGCAGAGCTTTTTGATCGTATCAATGAATATATCACTGACGAAAAAATCGCTCCGCTCTATTATCTCGGGAAGACGGAATTTCATGATAAATTGATTCTCCTCGAGAACGAGGTGAAACTCTGGCTCGGATACACGGGAGATAGCGAAGCGATGAATGCTCGGGAAATCGAAGATATCGTATACAGCGTAGTCAAGAAACACATGCGAAAAAACGTTCTCACAAAAGGACTTCGTCTCGATGGGCGAAAAGCGACGGAAGTACGTCCCATCCGAGGAACGTTCGGTATCCTTCCTCGTGTTCACGGATCGGCACTTTTCCAGCGTGGGATTACTCAGGTTCTCAATGTGACAACGCTTGGCGGTCCCGGAGACATCCAGATCATCGACGATATGTTCGAGGAAAATACGAAACGATACATTCACCACTATAACTTTCCTCCGTTTTCCGTCGGTGAAGTAAAGCGTATCGGAACGCCATCCAGACGAGATATCGGACATGGACGACTCGCGGAGAAAGCCCTCGAATGTGTACTTCCTTCGTTTGAATCTTTCCCGTATTTTATCCGAACGGTTTCTGAGACGACTACTTGTAACGGTTCGTCTTCCATGGCATCGGTGTGTGCCTCTTCTATGTCCCTCATGGATGCAGGGGTACCGATTACCGCCATCGTTTCATGAGTAGCCATGGGTATGATTTATGATTCGGATACAGGAGCATTCGTGGTACTTTCCGATATCCAAGCTCAGGAGGACTTCCTCGGAGATCTGGATTTCAAGGTAACACGGACTTCCAAGGGGATTACTGCCCTTCAGATGGACTGTAAAATCTCGGGGCTTTCTATGGAAGTAGTCACCCAGGTATTCTCACAGGCGAAAGTCTCGCTCGAATATATTCGTACCGAGATGACAAAAGAGCTTGCGACACCGCGTCCAAAACTCTCGCCTTTTGCTCCATTTATCCTCTCTGTTCAGGTTCCACAGGAAAAGATGCGAGAAGTGATCGGAAAAGGAGGGGAAACCATCCAGGGAATCGAGAAAGACTTCGGTGTCGAGGTGAATCTCGCAGACGACGGACAGTGCTCGATCACTGCCAAGAACCAAACTTCCGGAGAAGCGGCTCTTGCCTTCATCAAGGGAATCCTCAAGGATGACGAAGTAGGAGATATCCTCGAAGGAAAGATTGTAAAAATCCTTGAAGGAATCGGAGCGATTACCGAATGGGCGAAAGGAAAATCCGGAATGATCCACATCTCCAAAATCGCGAAAGAACGAGTGACCAATATCGAAGATTTCGTGAAGGTCGGAGATTCTGTAAAAGTGAAAATTATCGCAGTAGATAAGGAAAAAGGACGAATCGGACTCGAGAGAATACTCCCAGAATAAGACAAAATAAAAAAGGGGCGTCTAGCGCCCCTTTGGATAGAGGAAATATTTTACGAAGTCATCACGACAAGTAAACACCCCCTCACACCGTCATATTCTCTTTTCTCTTTGCCCGTATTCACATCACCAAACTCTGAAAACTCCGAAAGCTCATCGAAGAGTCAATGATTATGGAGGCGGAATAGAATTCCCCCACAGGTGAATAGTCTAACTAAGGGGATCACCTCCTCTCTTATCAAACCTTTAGGTTTATAGTCAGAAATATCTTTTAGTCAAATAATTTTTCAAAAATGTTCGTATTTATCCTCGGTCGAGAATTTCGACTCTCGCTTGCAGAAATCTACAGTCTCTTTCCTGGAGCCATTTTCGAGTTCGCAAATGAGCAGATAGCAATACTTTCGGGCGTTTCCGAAGGAGAAGTTTGTGCCCATTTTGCACATATGGGTGGAACTATCAAGGTTATAAAAATCCTCGATGAGGTGAAAGATGCTCCCGATTTCATGACTGCTGCAAAAGAGTATCTTTTCGAGGTGGAGCGAACCAATAAAGTTCCATTTGCTGTTGCTGCGTATGGGGAGAAGCTCGATAATTTTGCCACAGGACTCCGCATCAAGAAATTCCTCAAGTCTTGCGAGGATAAATCGTTCCGACTCGTCAACAAAGAACCGAAAAATATCAATTCAGCCGTGTATAAAAAAGAGCATCTCGCAGAATCGAATACGGAGATGAATTACATAAAAGCAGGAAAGATTTCATACATGGGGATCACGATTGCCTACCAGGATGTCGATGCCTATGCGGCTCGCGATATGGACAAGACCCGTGATATGGGAGTTGGCATGCTACCGCCGAAATTGGCTCAGACGATGATCAATCTTGTCGGAGCTCAATCGGAATATTGTACTGCTATCTACGATCCGTTTTGTGGACTCGGGACAGTATTGATCGAATCTGCATATATGGGGTATGATACTGTCTATGGAAGCGATGTTTCGGCCGTTATGGTTAGTGCTGCAAATAAGAGCATGGGAGAATTTGCAGTCAAAAATGATATAGATATCGATGGGCTCATCTTCGAGGCGGATGCTTCCAAAATTGCCACAACCATTCCTGAAAGCATGAACACCAAGACGACTTCCATCGTCACGGAAGGATACCTCGGCGATATTATGGGTACGAAGACGGTTACTCCCGACAAGATTGCGGAACAGTGCCGGAAACTGGCTCGAATCTACGACTCTATGTTCCGGGATCTTCGAACTATTGGATGGCGAGGAACGATCGTCATCTGTTTCCCATTCTGGGACAATCGAGGCAAAGATGTATTTTTCGAAGATATTCTCGCTATCATTGACCGATATGGATTCGAACGAAAAGAGCTTCTGGGAGAGGATATCCCCTTTCGAGCGACAGTTCACGGTAGTCTCCTCTATCGTCGTCCCGGACAGACGGTCGGACGTGAGATCTACAAGCTCCAGCTCCTTCCGAAGGAGAAACTCGGACTCAAATTGTAAAGAAAAACCGCGATTGCTCGCGGTTTTTTTGTGGTTTGGGACAAGAATTTCGAGATAAAGGTAAAATGTGTTGGTTTTAATTCCTTGCTTTTAGCATCAGTATCTGCTAAGATTGGGAATACTTAGTTTCTAATCTATCTTTGTATGATTTACACAAAAAAACACTTGTAACAAATG
>JAQTWO010000072.1 GCA_028689245.1 Candidatus Altimarinota bacterium
CAATGTGCTCAGTAAACAATTTTGGAATCTCACAAACAAAAAAGACGCCAGCTGGCGTCTTTTTGTGTACTTGAAGATTCTATTGATTCTATAATAGAGATATTTATAAGACTAAAAGTGTAAATTACATTTGCTTTATATGGCATTGTTCGTATAACTTACAAGAAGTATTTTTAATTATAATATCATTATGGAATTAAATATTGAAACAATCACAACAGGAAATCTTGCCGCATTAGATGATGTTTATAAATGAATACTGGAGGAGATAGATAATGGAAATACTGGAACTCCTGTGGTAGAAACACCAAAGTTTTCCGAAGTACCTCATTTCAAGAGTTTAATTGCACAAAGACATCATGATGTGCTTTGTTTTTCTTTGGAATAAAAGGCATAGATTTGCCCTGAATTTCCGATAGGATGTACTATTCTTTCTCTCGTATGACTCTTTTGATATCCTCATACGCAAATCCTTTAAGACACAGTTTCTGGACGATCTTCTGTCGTTCTTTATGATTGGAGATATCGTGTTTTTTCGAGAGTTTCTCGTATTCTGTCCGTACGATATCTGCCTCATCGAAATATATCTCTTCAAGCAGTTCTCATATCTCTCGTTTGAAGTTTGGATACTTTTGTATGAGCACTCCTCGAACGTATTTCCCGGATTTGTTTTTCTCCCGATAATCACGTATCTTTTTTGTGACGGTTTGCTCGTATCCCTTCCAGGACATGAAAGTATCCGCATAGGAATCCAGTATCGATGCGATAATCCCAGCTTCAAATTTCTTTTGCCGAAGTTTTTGTTCTATATATGGGCGGGTTTTGCTTTGCTCCGTATACATTCGTACCAGACCCTCCACGGTCTGCTCCTCGTGTATGTACGTTGTCATTTCTTGTATGACGTCTTCGGTGAGCAGGGCATTGTTTCCTGACTTTTTCAGGAGGGATTCCCGGAGCTTTTGCATGGATGGCAGATACCGCATCGCGTACCATGCAGCATAGTTCATAAGGGGTTCTTTTCTGGTGAGTATGCGAGGCATTTTTGAGATTGTTATAAAGATTTGACTATTTGGCATTTTCTATATAATGGGCAGGCAATTCTCGGGTCTAGTGGCTCGTTATTGGTTGCTCGGCTTTAGTAAATATCACGCCAATGTAGCTCAGTGGTAGAGCACAGGATTCATACCCCTGCGGTCGGTAGTTCAATTCTACTCATTGGCACCAAATAAGCAAACCGAGAAATTTTTTATATACAGACACGCATGAGATTATAGATCCTTTTTCCTACATTCAAATAGAGCAATTTCTCAGAAAATAAAGGGAATTGTCTGAAATTCGTACAATATCCTATTGGCTTATGCTTGAGGATGGGCGGATGCCAGACAATTCCCTTTATTGAAATATGTTTTTTACCCAGGGAATGATGCATGGGAGATATGTTTGTATAATTATATTAAAAATATTTTTACTCGTATGATCGATACTGCAAAGCTCGTGGCTGTTTATCACGACCTCTTCCCCGATCTTTCCCTCATCAGGACGATCAAATCAGGGAAAGAAGCCGAGGTTTTTCTTTGCACGATTCCTGAAGGGAAGCTCTTCGCTCTGAAAGTCTATAAAGACCCGGAAAAGCGTACTTTTCGGAATACCAAGATGTACACTTCCGGATTGACGGTCAAGAACCGATCGGAAGCTCGGGCGATGAGCGGGGGAAATATGGTCGGAAAGCGAATCGCGCACGATAAATGGATTCGTCGAGAGTACTATATGCTCGAAAAACTCTCTGCCCTCGGGTGCTCGATACCCAAGGTTTTTGCCAATAGATGAGATACGATTCTCATGGAATATATCGGCGAACTCGATACCCCTGCACCGAGACTTTCGGATGCTCATCTCTCGCCCGAGCAAGCCAGAAAAGCCTTTGATACCGTTCTCGAAAACATTCGCCTCTTCTTCCAGAGCGGAATCGTGCACGGAGATCTTTCGGAATACAATATTCTCTACTGGAACGAGACACCGTACATCATCGATTTCCCACAATCCATCGATATCCGCACCCATCCTCAGGTTCGTGAGCTTCTGGAACGGGATGTTCGGAATGTATGCAAATATTTCGAGAAGTATTTCCCGGTCGATACGGAAGAGATTTGTGGGGAGTTTGGAGGGTTGGTAGATTAAAGGTACCATAGAGTACTGATGAGAAGCTGTATATGTTTTGAAGGTTTTTAGTTTTCTTCACACACTTTCCCTTGCATTTTCTCCACAGAAAATACCTCAAACTTGTGTCTTGAGCACCCATTCTTATAATGGGTGCTTTCCCCTTCTCAAAAACACAGAAACAAAATAGTCAAGAGAAAATAACCGCTCACCAGAGCCATTTCTCGACTTTTTTAAAAAATCTTTTGGAAATTCATATATTCTTCACTTTTGTTTGTATAATGGGAAAATGTTAATTCGTAATCCTATTAAAAAATGTGAATAAATGCAACAAATGCCTTGATATATAGCCTAAAAAGAATATGATGAACTTGAATGGTAACACAGAATGTGTGACATATGATACAAGGGATTATTAGCCAAAATACAGACAAGGAACGACTATATGCATCTCTGGCAGAAAATTTATGTCAGAAACTTCTGGATAAACAAATAAATGGTATCTATAGAACCATACCAGGTGTCATGAATCAAATTGTATTATACGAGGATCAAAACATAGAAGTAAGGGTGCATATTTTTTCGGAAGAAAGTAATGAAACCTATATCCATAATCATACGCATCCTTTTATTACATTCTGCCTAGAAGGTGGTTATGTTGAGAAGATATGGTGAAGAGTACCATCACCACACGAAAGATTTTATGAATTTTCGCGACAAGAGTGATGAGAAATATCCCATTGCTTTGGAGAGAAAATGAAAATTGGAAGTCGCTTCCATTCGGCAACACTATCCCCATAATCGTTTATTTCTCCCCGCAAATGTATTTCATACGATCGAATCATCTGAATTGTATGCCCCACCTATGACGCTTATAATCAAAACAAAACTTTATGATCATTATCCATGAAAAGTGTTTTCTTCCTCAGAGAGTATCCAACAGCCAACGGAACCAATTCGTGATTCATCTACAATAGAACAAGAATACTCTATTTCTCGTATCCGTGAATGGATACAGTCGAGAGAATCGAAAAATATTATATTACCTCTTTAATCTAAAAAAGACACATGCGTAACCATCTTCCTTTTCGTGAAAAAACAGAGTTATTTTTAATAACAGAAGCAGGAAATATCCTTGCCGAAGATCATGGGACATATCTTATGTTTCCTGGAGGGGGCATTGACGGACATGAAACAGAGAGACAATCTAGTGCGATAAGAGAGCTGCAAGAAGAGACGCACATGACGGTGAATGGTGTATTGACGCCCCTATGTACTGTTTCATGGATATGGTTTCCTGAATGGGCAAACAATGCTAAAAGACAGGAAAGATATGCGGAATTTCAAGGAGAAAGAGTCCATATGTTTTGTGGATCAGCTCAACCAGTACAAGGGATATGACATATTTCTGAAGACACATGGAAAAACACAGAGGGATTATCTCCAGAGGAGTGCCTAGAGAAACTTATCCGATATGCACAGCAGGATCACTCCAATACCTATGCGTATAGGATTGCCCAACAAGCAGCCATTAGAACTGCTTGTGCACTTGCATGAAGACCGCTCCATACAGATACCGTGGATACACGGTAGAAGAAATGAATCTTTCTTCATATTCCTTTATAAAATGCGTTTGCTTTTTCTCATAAACCCATATAATTATTCCATGTAATACATATAACCAATCGCAAATATGAACCTTTCCAGATTAAAAGTATACAATGATACCATTCTTACTCCAGAGGACGAGAAGGCAATAGAAGAGGCCAGAAATGAACCAGGAGGAATATCTCTTGAGGAACTTATAGCAAAATCCCGACTTCAAGATATATTCGCAAAACAAAGAAAATCTTATGCCAAAGTATAGTTTAACAATTAAAAATAAAGTTGAAAAGTATATTTTGTCCTTGCCAGTTTCTGACAAAAATAGAATATTTGATAAGCTTCTTTTGCTTTCTATCGGAAGTTTTGAACTGTGTGATATTAAAAAAATGCACTGATCTAATCCGCTTTTATATCGTCTTCGTGTAGGAGATTTTAGGATTATCTATGAGAAACATGATGATCGTTTAATAATAGTTGTTGTTAAGATCTGATCTCGTGGAGATGTATATAAATAAAAAGATAGAGTAAAAAGCACTTTCTCCCAAAGGAATGAGGATTTTCGTTTTTCTTCACACACTTTCCCTTGCATTTTCTCCACAAGTGGTATAATATCGGGGATTAGAATAATATTATCTCCTAACTTTCTGTGACTATGGCAGATATCAACGGACACATTCATTCGGCTGAATGAATAGAAAACGGAGTCTCTGGCAAGCAAACGAAAACAGAGAGCCTAAAATGACGGTTCCACAATCTGGCTCTTGCGGTTGTTTTTGCAACGAGTACCGGAGCGGTATCACTTGCACCAAAAACTGCGATGGCAGAAGAACAACAAGCTCCGACAGTGGCAGCAAGTGTGACTCCACCCCTCAGTACCGAAGCGGAATTTGCACAAGATCTCAAAAAACGTGGATTCAATGATGATGAAATCTCTCGAATACGAGACATAACCGAAAATGCTCGGAAGTTTAGCCAAGATCTTCATATGGGAAAGTGAATGGAAGCCCCAAAATTTCGCCCAAGTCAGGATACGATATTTGATCATCTTGCGGTAATCAATGAGAATATGGCGAAGCTCTCCACCCTCCCGAGCCAAGAACTTACGGATATTCTCCATGTTGCAAAAGTTACGCCAGAAAATATCGGAGAGGTATTGAAGACGGTCCATATTCCTGATCCGGAAGAACTCGTGACTATGTACGGTGATGACAAAGTAAAAATCGAAGCACGAGGTCGTACGCTTGCACGACAAGGAAGAAACTGGGAAAAGAATCTCACTCGCGTATCTCCTGAGAATATGATTCAAGCATGTGATACGATAAATGCAATACTTGCTAATCTTGGTCATGTAAGAAAAGAGATTGTTCGTATCGAAATAGCATCTGTTATGGATCGTTTTACTCCAGCTCCAGATTACGGACCAGAGCCAACCGATGCTCAAAAGATAGCACTTGCGAACCGACCATTGAACTTTGCTCAAGAGCTCGCATGGACGGCAGCTCTCGCGAAACCCGGTACTCCCTATAGAGCAGGAGTCAATGAGATAGTAACGATAACTATTGACGGCTCTTCCTACTCTTATGCACCAGATTCTCGTGTATCACAAATTCCTGGTATCCCAGAAAATCTCCGTTGAGTAACTCGTGTCGCGTATGATTTGCTTCAAAAGGCTCAAAAAGAAACTATAGCTGAGAATCTGAGGATAGCAAAGCAAGAGGCTGTGATAGCCGAAAATAAATCAGTGATAGCCGAAAATAACGAAAATATATTTATTATTAGGACAACCGATTCTATTCGCGAAAAACTTCTCCCTCTCCTCGCAGCCTATCTCGGAGCAGATCCCCAAAAACAAATAGAAATTCGTGCCAGGATACAACCATTGGCAGACGACTTGAAAAGAGCAGAACAAGTCATAGCGGGAATCAAGCCACTCAATGAGGAAAATGCACGTGAAAAACAAAAAAATATCGACACGATTCACAAACTCTATGCTCTCATACGACAAACAAAAGTAAACGTGTAGTTTTTTTCTACTATTAGAAAATAAGTCCTAGAAATAGGACTTATTTTTGCATTTTCTAGATTTTTGTGGTACTCTCAAGAGAGTTATTATCACTATCTCCCTATTATGGCAGAAACTCTCTCATACGAATCCGCTCCACGAGCCCAAACTCCCGAAACAAAAACTGGAGCTTTTCCAGCTCTGGAGACTCGCCTCGCAGATATGCCCGAATTGTCTCAGGACTTTTCCGAGGTTCAGGCGAAATTTGGTACTCTTGTGGCATCTTCAGAAAAAGAAAAAATAGAAAAAAGTCTCCGTGATATCAACGATAATACCCTGGATGAAGATGTAAAATTATGCCTCTCGCGAGCCAAAAAAGATATTCAAAATATTCTCAGAGTACAAGAAATAAGTCAAACAACAGATGAGAAAGTTCAGACAACAGATGAGAAAGTTCAGACAAGTGAGAAACAAGAAGCTCTCAATACAGCTCAGGAACGCATCCAAGCTGTGTTTAAATCGTTTGGAGATGAAGAACAATTCAAGAAACTCAATCCAAAATTTGATGAATGGATCAAAGTTGCCGAAAAAAGTCCAGAACTCGATAAAAAAGACCCTGATTATGCTACTAAGGTCCAACTCCTTGCTATCCATGAGCACCGATCCGAGATCGATACGAATGCCCAGCAACTGACAGGAGATCTTCGCAAGAACTATAACAGCCAAAAGCTCTTTCGTGATATCGAGTCGAGTCTCGTGGATCTTTGATTTAAACACATTTCCCAGCCAAAGAGTATCTCTCTAAGTTCACAAGTACAGATTGCATGAGAGATTCCAGGATACAAGACTGGAGATATGGTTACTCGAAAGGGAAATCAGTACATGGTGGGTGACCAAGTTGTCGATATCAGCACTCGTCCACCGACTCGCAGTACTGAAATCGGAACACTCCGCATAACTCCAAGCGGAGAAAAAGCCGAAAGAGAACAGAAACTGAAACAGAACTTTTATGATGGAAATGAGAAAAAAGAGCAGGAACTTAGTGACTTACGAGCAGAACGAACAAATATCGGCAACTCAATCAAAAACGAAACCCAATACTTACAAAACATAGCTACCAATATCCTCAAAATCGGTACCATCGAGAATCTCGATGAGGCTGCTTACGACCAGATTCTGCAAGGTCTCGGAAAAGAGCTCCAATGAGTGACAAAAGATAGTAATGAGTATAAGGACATAGACAATCTCGGAAAAGAGATCGCCAAACGAAAACAAGAATATCTCCAGCCAAAAT